>JAHJRZ010000066.1 GCA_018830605.1 Patescibacteria group bacterium
CAATAGGAAAGCAGGCAATAAATGTCAAAGATAGAGCAACTAGTGCCATACTTAAACTATCAAGACCCAACCAACAAGTAAATGTTGTCAAAAATCAGATAACATCAATTATTGTCCGGCTGGTGCAATAATAATCTAAAATAATGAAAAAAACAAAATTATTTTTGATTGCTTTTTTGAGTCTTATAATTTTTGCTTTTCCTCTGAATTCTTATTCAGCTACAGAAACCCAAGATCAAAATGATGGCTGTGCCGCGCCGACTGGCGGAGACTCTCTTTCTGATGTGGCTAAATTTCCGATGTATCAGATTTTTGCGCCGACCATGAATCGGCTGACCAAAGTGCGGCTTCTTTTTAGCGGCACCAATACCCCGACTATCACCTTGACCATCAAAGATATGGGCGGGAATTCATTGGGTCAAAGCTCAAAAACAGTCAGCGCCGGCTGGATTGATTTTAATTTTTCCTCGGCCATCTCTCTTACTTCAGGGCTCTCTTATCAAATTCATCTCGACCGTGAGGCGACGGCGCTCGATTCTTGGAATTTTTGCCAGCCCGGCGGCTATGGCGGCGGATATGCGGTGACCGGCGGAGTAATTATTCCTGATAAAGATTATAATTTTCAGACCTACGGCTACAGCCAGCTGCCAGCAGTCAGCAGTCAGCTGCCAGCTACGATTGAGCCGCCCCAAAATCTCAAAGCCGAGGATGCGGCTGACGATACCGGCGGGAAGATAAAATTAACTTGGGAAAAATCAAAAACTTCTGGCATTGACGGCTATCGAATTTATCGCCAAAACGAGACGAATAGCGATTACAAGGAAGCGGCAGAAGTCGATTCGAAGAATCTCGAGCATGAAGACACAGGATTAGAAAACGGCCAAGAGTATACTTATGTTGTCCGCGCTTACAAAGGAACATCTGAATCGGTTGATTCTAACGAGGCCCGGGCCAAACCAGAAAATAATCTTGCGCCCAAGACGCCTTTAAATCTGCATGTAGTAAGTAAGGATAAAAATTATATAGAAGTTGCGTGGGATAAGGTTGATGACGAGCGGCTGGATAAGTACGTTGTCCGTTTTGGCGAGAGCCCTTTAGATTTCCAAAACGAAAGAGAAGTAAGTAAGGACGTCTCTTTTTACCGCGTCGATAATCTTAAAAGCAATACCCGCTATTACTTTCGAATCGCCTCTAAATCAAAAGAGGGCGAGGTCTCGGGATTTTCTGATTTTATCAGCGAAATGACTCTGTCGGAAAAACAGGGTTTAAGCTGGGTCTGGGTGACTTCTCTGGTTGTTTTAGGGCTTTTAATCATTGGCCTTTATCTCTATTTTGCTTGGAGAAAAAAATGGTGGCCGTTTCGTGCAAGGGTCGGACCCTCGCAGAATGATCGTTTTGATAGGGTCCGACCCTTGCATTCGGATGAAGACATTAAAGAATTGCCCGGCAAAAAAGCTAAATGGTAATAAATTAATAAAGGAGTATTATGCATCAATTTAAACGTTACACTGCCTGGATCATTTTTGGTCTCTGTTTCGCTTTTATTATCCATCTTATCTCCCGTTTTGCGCTGGAGGCGTGGGTGGCGAGGACAGATGGCCGAGCTCTTGGCCTTGAAGGTTTAGATTACAATCAGCTCGCCCAATTTTATCATAGCGTTTTTGTGCCCCATCTGATTATTTCCTTGTTTATTGGTGTGCTTTTTGGATTTTGGAGCGCTTATCGGGGCTTGCGTTTTAAGACTTGGGAAGACAAGTTTTTGCGCAAATTCTCGGTAATGCGCGGGCATTGGATAGTCCTTACTTATCTCGGCATTTTCCTCATTGCTTTTGGCATTGGCTCGTTCTTTGCTGATTATTTTGCCGGGCTTTCGTGGTGGTTTATTCTCTTGGGCGCAATTATTGAGTTTCCTTTTGCGATTGAGTATATGAAAGAAGACAGAGAGTAAATTCCAAATCACAAGCACCAAATAACAAACAATATTAAATGAATAAAACTCAAATATCTAAACAATACGATCTTGAGGAAAGGACATTTAAATTTGCCGAAGAGTGCAGAAACTTTGTATCTCAATTGCCAAAGAGTATTGCAAATTTCGAATATAGCAAACAATTAGTTAGATCATCCGGCTCCCAAGCGGCAAATTATATTGAAGCCAATGAATCTTTGAGCAAAAAAGATTTCTGTCATCGTGTTAAGATATGCCGTAAGGAAGCCAAAGAATCTAGGTTGTGGCTAAGATTATTATTAGATAGGGAAGATGAGAGATTAATAGAAATAAAGAATAAGTTAATTCAAGAAGCGACCGAACTTGTAAAAATATTTTCTGCAATTTTTGAAAAAAGCAAGTAAAGTTTATTAATTGAATATTAAATATTAGAATTTGTTTGTGATTTGTTATTTGATTATTGGAATTTTGTTATATTAAAGCTATGAAAAAACTAAAAATAGTTCTTGTAATTTTAGGATTATTAATTTTAGTCACGGCTAGTTACTCTTTTGGCTTTGGGGCTGGCAGAATTGGTGATTACTTTCGCCCCACGGTTGGCTACGTCCTTAAAAATCAGGATAAAGGAAAACCCAAAGAGATAGATTTTTCTCTTTTTTGGAAAGTTTGGGATGCGGTTCACCAAAAATATGTTGGCGAGATAAATGATGAGAAACTAGTTGAAGGCGCAATCAATGGCATGCTTGAAGGGTTGGGCGATCCTTATTCAATGATTCTCAAACCAGAACAATCAAGTGAACTCTTAAACGAACTTTCCGGCACATTTGGGGGGATTGGAGTTGAACTGGTGGTACGTGACGGAAATTTGATGGTTCTAGCCCCGCTTAAAGATTCTCCAGCCGAAAAAGCAGGCTTAAAACCCAAAGATATTATTTTAAAAATTGATGATAAAGATGCAACTAAAATGGCTTTTGATGAAGCGGTCGCCGCCATCCGTGGCAAACCAGGAACAAAGGTCAAATTAACAATACTGCGCCAAGGGTTAGAGGCAGTCAAAGAGTTTGAGATTGAGAGAGCAGAGATTTCAGGCACAAATGTTATGTTTGAGGTTAAAGATAATATTGCGATTTTAAGAATTCGCCAATTTGGCGAGGACACGACTGATTTAGTCAAAAAATACGCCGAGGAGATTAAAGCTGACAAGAATATTAAAGGCGTGGTAGTAGATCTGCGCAATAATCCTGGCGGGTATTTAGATTCTGCGGTCGAGGTCTCGAGCGTCTTTATTGAGGATGGAGTGATTGTTTATGAGGAGAAGAAAGATGGCCAGAGGCAGGAGTATAAAGCGGAAGGCAGAGCGACTCTCGGCAGTTATCATCTAGCTGTTTTGGTTAATGAAGGTTCAGCTTCCGCTTCAGAGATTATGGCCGGGGCGCTTAAGGATTATAAAAAAGGTCCGCTCATCGGCAAGAAGACCTTTGGCAAGGGCTCGGTCCAGGAGCTGGAGAATATCGGCGGCGGATTATCTCTTAAAATTACAATTGCCAAATGGCTGACGCCCAATGGAACGGCGATTAATAACGAAGGGATAAAACCTGATATCGAGGTTGATTTGAGCGATGATGATATTAAGGCAGACCGCGACCCGCAATTAGAGAGAGCTATTGAAGAG
>JAHJRZ010000067.1 GCA_018830605.1 Patescibacteria group bacterium
GATCTCTCAAAAGAATTCAAAATAAAAAAATTCATTTATGCTGCTTCAGGCGGTGCATCTTATGGAGAACCAAAAGAAAACCCAGCCAAAGAGACGACCCCTATCTCGCCTTTAAGCCCTTATGCGGTCGCCAAGCACACCGCTGAAAATTATCTCGGAGTTTACAAATACATCTATGGTTTGGAGTGGACGGCCTTGCGCTACGCCAATATCTATGGTCCGCGCCAAGATCCTCATGGCGAGGCCGGAGTTGTTGCTATTTTTGCCGGGAATATGTTAAAAAATGAAGTATGTAAGATTAATGGCGATGGCAGCCACACTCGTGATTACCTTTATATTAAGGATGTGGTAAAGGCGAATTTAATGGCCATCAATAAAAAAACAAAACACCAAAGCTTTAATCTTGGCACTAATGTCGCTACTTCAACCTTAGAGATCTTTGAAACTTTAAAAAAAGAGATTAATTATAAAAAGAAACCGATCTTCAAACCCGATGTGCCCGAGGTAGTTGATATCCGGCTCGACTTCTCTTTGGCTAAAAAAGAATTGGGCTGGAGCCCTAAGATTGGGCTGAAAGAAGGAATCAAAAAAACCGTCGAGTGGCTTAAAAAAGAAATGGCTTAAAAGGAGAGGGAGAAAGGAAAGAATGAAAGGCGTAGTTTTAGCAGGAGGGCTGGGAACACGGCTCTACCCCCTTACTTTTGCCACCAACAAACACTTACTCCCAATTTATGATAAACCAATGGTTTATTACCCGATCGAGACTCTGGTTCGGGCGGGAATTGACGAGGTTATCGTTGTCACTGGCGGGCCTCATGCCGGCCACTTCTTGCGCGTCTTAAAGACAGGCGAAGAGTTAGGATTAAAACATCTCGCCTACACTTTTCAGGAAAAAGAAGGGGGGATTGCTGAAGCGCTCTCGCTCTGCGAGGATTTTGCTGAGGGCGGTCCGGTCGCAGTAATTCTTGGCGACAACACGACTGACGCTGATATTTCAAAAGCGGTCAAAACTTTTGAGGCCGGCGCTAGAATTTTTTTAAAGAGAGTTCCGGATCCGGAAAGATTTGGCGTGGCGGTCTTTGATCCTAAAGACAAGAAAAAAATTATTAAAATCGAGGAGAAACCTAAGAAGCCAAAATCCAATTTTGCGGTGACGGGCTTATATATTTATGATCATCGCGTCTTTGATCTGATTCGAAAATGCAAGCCCTCAAAGCGCGGCGAGCTCGAAATAACAGATGTAAATAATTTCTATATTAAAGAAGGTTCAATGGACTGGGCAATCTTGAAAGGATATTGGTCAGATGCCGGCACTTTTGAGAGCTTATTCAAATCCAGCGCTTTTTGGGCGAGAAAAAATCAAAAAAAATGACCCTTTCTATAATTTCAGTCTATAACGACAAAAAATCGCTAAAAGAAAATCTGCTGCCAAGTTTAAAAAAACAGACCTTAAGATTTGAGCTGATTTTAATTGATAATCGAAATAATAGACGATTTAATTCGGCGGCCTCGGCCTTAAATTGGGCGGCTAAAAAAGCTCAGGGCAAATATCTTCTTTTTGTCCATCAGGACATTATTCTGCCTGATAAAAATTGGTTAAGAAAAGCAGAAAAAATATTAAATAAGCTCCCTAAATTAGGTATCGCCGGCATAGCCGGCATCAATAAAAAAAGTCTGGCCACGGGCTATATTGATGACGGAGGGCAACCCTGGGGAAGACCTTTCAAGAAACCACAAAGGACACAAACACTTGATGAGTGCTTAATAATAATTCCCAGAAAAGTATTTAAAAAACTCCAATTCGACGAAAAAAATTTTGACCATTGGCACTGCTATGCGGTCGATTATTCTTTGGCCGTAACTTATCGAGGGTTTAAAGCCTATGCCATCCCTCTTTTTGCCAAACATATGTGTCGACGAATGAACCTGACCGACTTATTAATTCATCAAGAAAAAGTTTTGAAAAAACACTACCCCAAATACAAATATATCTGCACGACCTGCGGTTTTCTTACCCCTTCTACTATCGCTTTTAGAAAAAGGATTGGCAGTAATATCATAACTGATATTTATGTGTCTTTTGTACGTAACTACTGGTTGGCGATTATTGAAAATCCAAATGACTTTATGGCGATTAAACTGTTAAAAAGGGCTGCAAAAGTTATTTTTAAAAAATTAAAATTGCATTATGATTGAAGGAGTTAAAGAAAAAAATCTTAATCGGCATCACGATGACCGAGGATGGTTTTCAGAAATTGTGCGCGATGATGAAAAATTATTATCGCGCTTTGGCCAAGCTTCAATCACCAAAACTTACTCCGGAGTCATCAAAGCTTTTCATTGGCATAAAAAACAGGATGATTTGTGGTTCTGCGTCTCGGGCAATATCCAAGTGGTGCTCTATGACCGCCGGCCAAGATCAAAAACCAAAGGCGAAACCTCTGTCTTCTTTTTAGGAGAGGATAATCCTAAAATTGTCTTAATTCCCAAAGGAGTGGCTCACGGTTATCGTGTCTTAGGGACAAAGCCTGCAATTTTAGTTTATTTTACGACTAAATCCTACAATCCAAACGTTCCAGACGAAGAAAGAATTCCTTTTGACGATAAAAAAATAAATTTTAACTGGCAGACAAAAAATCGCTAATCAATTCAAATGAAAATTTTAATCACCGGGGGAATGGGCTTTATGGGGTCTAATTTTGTGCGTTATATGCTCAAGAAGTATCCCAAAATCCAAATTATAAATCTTGATAAGCTTACTTACGCCGGCAACCCGGAAAATCTTAAAGATATTAAGACAAAAAGATACCAATTTGTCAAAGGCGATATCTGCAACCAAAAATTAGTTAAGAGAGTTGTTAAACAAGTTGACGCAATCATCAATTACGCGGCAGAAACTCATGTTGACCGCTCCATTTTAAAACCAGACGCCTTTATTAAAACTGATGTCTTGGGGACTTATACTCTTTTGGAGGCAGGCCGCGAATTTAAGATCAAAAAATACATCCAAATTAGTTGCTATGACACAAAAACAAGAGCGCTTACAACCGATGGGTTAAAAACTTATAAAGAAATTAAAAAAGGCGATAAAGTATTTTCTCTTAACCCAAAAACTTTTGAAATAGAAATAAAACCTGTGGAAAAAATTATTGTCCAATCCCATCGTGGCAAAATGATAGAATTTAAAAACCAACGAGTAAATCTTTTAGTAACTCCCAACCATAATATGTTTATAATTAATACCGTTAAGAAAAAATTATTAATTGAAAGAGCTGACAAAGTGTCCAAAAGGTGTATTTTTTATTTGCCTCAAGGTCGCTGGAAAGGCAAGAATGAAAAAGATATTAAAGTAAAAAATTATGGCAAAGTAAAAACAAAAGATTTGTTGTATGTTCTTGGAGTTTTTATTGGTGACGGTTTCACTGCTTATCAAGAAAAAATTACCGAAGCAAAAACTGGTCTAACAAAAAAAGAATATCTTAAAAACTCAAGGGATAAAAAAGGCAGATTCTCAACCATGGAAAAGCAAGGAAACCATAAAATTATATGTCATAGTTACAGAATCTTTTTTGACATCCCTGAAAAAGATAAATGCCGTAAAAGAGTTGAAAAAGTATTAAGAAATATGAGGGTAAAATATTCTCACCACAGAGGAGTGGCTGGAACACATCTATATTTCACATCAAAAGCATTTATGGAGCTATTCGATCAATGCGGTAAGGGAGCAAAAAATAAACGTATTCCTCGATGGGCGTTGAAATATTCCCAACAATATCTAAAATATTTATTCCAAGGGTTAATGGATTCCGATGGATACAAGAACAAAGTCTATTACACAGTTTCTAAAAAATTAACTTCAGATTTCTGCGAGCTCTGTTTAAAATTAAATCTTAAACCCAGTATTTATAAAACAAAATCTAAGTCCTTTATCGAAAAAAGAAAGATTGAGGGAAAATCCTTCTATATTTTTGTAGCTAAAACACAAAAATCAATCAGTCGCCACAGGATAAAGGCAATAAATTATTCTGGAGATGTATGGTGCTTAAAAGTCAAAGATAATAAAAATTTTCTGGTTGAAAGGAACGGTAAATTTGATTTTTGCGGAAATACCGATGAAGTATATGGCTCCATAAAACAAGGCAGTTCCGATGAAAATTATCCTTTTGAGCCCAACTCGCCCTACTCTGCTTCCAAGGCCGGGGCTGACCATTTGGTCCGCGTCTATAATATTACTTACGGCGTACCTACCATCAGGACTAACGCCTGCAATAATTATGGCCCCTATCAATATCCGGAAAAATTAATTCCTTTATTTATCACTAATCTAATTGAAAAGAAAAAAGTTCCGGTTTACGGCCAAGGAGAACAAATAAGAGAATGGATTTATGTTCTTGATCACTGTAAAGCGATCGATTTAATTCTTAAAAAAGGCAAGCCGGGCGAGGCGTACAATATCGGCACTGGCGAGCGCAAGAAAAATATCGAGGTGACAAAAATCCTCTTAAGAAATCTCAAACTTGACCAAAAAATGATAGAATATGTCAAAGACCGGCCGGGGCATGATTTACGCTACGCTTTGGATTCAAGCAAAATTAAACGCGAGCTTGGCTTTAAACCCGAATATAAGTTTAAAGAAGGAATAAAAAAGACGATAGAATGGTATAAAAACAATCAAAAATGGTGGGAAAAGATAAAATCGGGAGAGTTTAAAAATTATTATTTAAAACAATATCAAAAAAGATGAAAATCTTGATAACAGGATCAAATGGCATGCTTGCCTATGCCCTTAAAAAAACCTTGAAAAAAGAAAACAGACTAATCCTGGCTGATATTGATAATATGGATATTACCAAAACAAAAGAAGTTTCTAATTTTTTTACCAAGGCTAAGCCTGAATTCGTCATCCACACAGCCGCTTATACTGATGTTGACGGCGCCCAAAATAATAAATCTTTGGCCTTTAAAATTAATCGCGACGGCACCAGAAATGTCGCGATGGCCGCCAAAAAAATGGATATTCCTGTTGTCTACATCTCAACTGATTATGTCTTTGGCGACAACAAAAGAAAACCATACACTGAAAATGACCGGCCCAACCCTTTATCTATTTATGGACTCTCCAAGTATGCCGGCGAAAAAGAAGCAAGAAAAAATCCTAAGCATTACATCGTCCGTTCAGCCTGGCTTTACGGGCCTAATGGCAAAAATTTTGTACTAACGATCTTGCGTTTAGCCAAAGAATTGGACGAGCTCAAAATCGTCAATGACCAGAGAGGATGCCCGACTTACACTTTTGATTTGGCAGAAGGCATCGCCAAATTAATTAAAACTAATAAATTTAGCACTTATCACCTGACTAATTCCGGCTCCAGCACTTGGTATCAGTTTGCCAAAGAGATCTTGAAGATTAAAAAAATCAAGAAAAAAGTTTTGCCTATTACTTCAAAAGAGCTTAACCGGCCGGCAAAACGCCCCTCATATTCAGTTTTATCTGGAGCTAAAATCAACAGATTAAAAATTAGACTAAAATCTTGGCAAAAAGCACTCAAAAATTATCTCAAAACAATCAAGCTTTAAAAAATGACAAAAAATCATAAGTTATATATATTATTTATACAGACCTGATTTTAAATCTATGACCCTTACTAAAAAAATTGCTTCCAATACTTCTATCCAATTTTCGAGCAGACTTTTGCTGGTCGTTATCTCTTTAATTATAATCACTTTTCTAACCAGATATTTAGGATTGGAAAAGTATGGAAATTATACCACTGCCATAGCTTTTGTGGCTCTTTTTAATGTCTTTGCTGATTTCGGAGTTAACCAGATTGTTGTCTTAGAAATTGCTCGACATCCGAAAGACCGGCATAAAATTATTAGTGCTGGTTTGGTTTTAAAAATTATTATAGGCATTATTGTCTTCGCTCTCCCCCCTTTGATTGCTTTCTTTCTCCCTTATCCTAAAGATGTGAAAATAGGAATCTTAATCTGCTCTCTGGCTACTTATCCCTTAAGTGTCGCTTCTCTTTTTGTGACTATCTTCCAAATAAATCTGCAGATATATCGTAATGTTATTGCCTCGGTTTCGGCTCGAATTGTTGTTTTGATTCTAACCCTTCTTTTTATAAAAACAGGCAAGGGGCTGGTTTATTTTTTCTTGGCGATAATGATTGGCAATATCTTCGAGTTCACTCTTAACTTGATCCTCGCGCTTCCCTTAGAAAAAATTAGTTTCATTTTTGATAAAAAACTTTATTTAAAAATATTGACTAAATCTTGGCCCCTGGCTGTTGTTATAGGATTGGGATTGGTTGCTTTCAGAGTGGATACTATAATTCTTTCCTTGTTAAAAAACCAGGAGGCGGTCGGCATTTACGGTGTTCCTTATAAAATAGTTGATATTTTATTAATTATCCCCGGAATTTTTATCGGTTTTGTTTTCCCTCTTCTCTCAAAACATTTTGTCAATAATCGTCCTCGGCTTTTGAGGACTACCCAAAAAACCTTTGATGCGATGTTGGTTGTCGGTTCTTATGTTTTGATCGTGATTCTTCTTTTAGCGCCTTATATTATTAATCTAATTGCCGGGAGTGCTTACACTGCTTCAGTTACTCCCTTTAAATACCTATCTCTGGCTGTCTTTTTGATTTTTATTAATATCACTATGCCTTATCTTTTAATCGCCGCCGGGAAATTCAGCCAGCTTATTTGGCGAAATATTTTTTTATTGGTTGTAAATATTATCCTAAACCTAATTCTGATACCCTATTTAAGTTATAATGGAGCAGCCATAGCTACAGTTATAGCTGAATTTTTAAGTGTCATCGTTACTTTTCAACTCACCTGGCAGCTCCTTAAGATTTTTCCCTCCCTTAAACGGCTACCCAGCATTGCGGTTGCTTCAATCTTTTCTTTCTTGATTGGCATATCCTTTCTCAAAACTAATGTGCCGATTAATTGGAACAATTTTGCCGATTTTTCTTACTTGAACCGGATTATTTATTTTATATTTATTTTTATAATTGTCAGTTTCTTCTATTTTCTCTTTTTGGTTATCTTCCGGGGCATCGACCGACAAATTGTAGCTCAATTAATTCCAATTCGTTCAATGGTTATATTGAAACGAGCTAAGATAAAAATAGAAAATGATCTCAAAAATTCCTAAAATGAAGAAAAAAAATAAGCACCTAGTCTTCATTACTAATTCAGAAATAGCTGGCGGAGCTGAAATTTGTCTCAAGAATCTGATCGTTGAATTAAAAAAAAATCCTCTTGAATTTGAACTCATTTATCCGGAGAAAAAAGAAATTAAAAATCTTTTTAAACAGCTTGAGTCCAAAAAACATAAATTATCTTTGGGGCATAGTTCGATTAAATTCCGAGGACTAAATCTATACTCTCCCAGTATTTTTATCCATTATTTGAGACTAAAAAAAGTTATCCAAAAGATTAATCAAAATAATAAAATCGATTTAATTTATACTCAACAAGATCCTAAAGAAAAATTTCTCTCTTCCTTAATTGGAAGACAACTTAATATCCCCGTAGTCTGGATGGAACACTCAAAATTACACCCCTGGCAAAAATTATTTCATTTTAAATGTCTCTACCAATACTTTGCAAAAAAAACAGCAAAAATAATTGCTGTCTCCCAAGCAGTCAAAAAATCTTTAGTCGCGATTGGAGTTTCGGCTAAAAAAATAAAAGTTATTTGGAATGGAGTCAGGATTAAAGAACTCAAGGATAAAAAAATTACCCAGTGGGAAAAAAAGTTTAAACTAAAAAATAAGATTGTCTTCGGCAGCTGTTCGCGACTCGCCTATAAAAAAGGAGTCCATGAATTAATCAAGGTGACGCACCAAGTACATCGAAAGAACAAAAAGATTATGCTGCTTATTATCGGTTCGGGCAAGGAAGAAAAAAATCTTAAAGCCCAAGTTAAAAAATTTAAGGCCCAAAATTATATTAAATTTTTAGGTTTTCAAAAAAATGCTGCCGCACTCAACGCACTCTTTGATGTGGTCGTCAGCCCCTCTTTTGATGAAGGGGAGGGGTTGCCCTTAAGAATTATTGAAGGAATGGCCTTAGGAAAACCAATAATCTCTACTGACATCTCCGGCTCAAAAGAGGAGGTCAGAGATGGAGCAAATGGCTATCTGATCAAAACCCATAATATTAAGGCACTTAAAAAGAAGATGATTAAACTCGCCGAAAAGCCGATTTTGAGAAAAAAAATGGGACAAGAAAGTTTTAAATTATACCAACGATTCTTTACCGTTGACCGAATGAGTAATTCAATATATAAAATTATTATTAAAACAATCAAAGAATCTAAAATTTAAATGAAAAATCACCCCCCCAAGCTCTCTATTATCATCGTCAATTGGAATGCCAAAAAATTTCTAAAAATCTGTCTTGAATCCATTAAAAAAGAAATGCATCATTCTCATGAAATTATTGTGGTTGATAATAATTCAGAAGACGGAAGTCAGCAGATGGTTAAGCGATACTTCCCTCAAGTTATTTTAGTTGCCAATAAAAAAAATTTAGGCTTTAGTCGAGCCAACAATCAAGCTCTGGCCATAGCTCAAGGGGAGTATGTTCTATTTTTGAATCCTGATACAAAAATAGAAGATCAAGCCATTGAAAGAAGTATAAACTTTATCGATAAAAACCCAAAAATAGGATTGGTCGGAGTAAGATTAATAGCTGAAAACGGGGAGACGCAGCTGTCTTCCGGCCGCAGACTGCCTTCTATTTGGGGCGAATTTGTGGGTTTTTTTCTCCGCAATCCCTTTCCCCAGACTCGAATTTTTGGCAGTTATCTAATGAGTTGGTGGGACCATAAAGACAGAAGGGGAGTCGAGGCTATTTGCGGCGCCTATATGCTGGCAAGAAAAAAAACTATGGCTAAGCTTAAAGGTCTCGATGAGGAATACTTTATGTACGGCGAAGACGTTGATCTCTGTGCCAGAGTTAAAAAAATGGGACTTAAAGTCTACTTCTTAGGAGATATCTCCATCACTCAC
>JAHJRZ010000068.1 GCA_018830605.1 Patescibacteria group bacterium
AATGAGATTTGATTATCTAAATATAGTTTAATTATGAAGAGGCATCAGAAAGAGATTATAAAGTTAGCCTCAAAGGAATTGTTTCTTTTATTTTTTGATATTTTTATCTCCTCACAGAAATTTAGTCCAAGTTATGGTTACCGTCGGTTGGCTAATAAATATCTTGAAAAAAGAAATTATGACCTAAAGATTGTTTACCAAAAAATAAAGTATTGGCAGAGACAGGGCTACATTAATTCTTTTGTGGGGAAGAAAGAAAAATATATTGAATTGACTAAAAAAGGCAGGAGATATTTATTTAGATTGTCATTAAGCAAGATTAAAATCAAAAGGCCAAAAAGATGGGATGGCAAGTGGAGAGTGGTTATTTTTGATATCCCTGAAAAATTAAGGCACCAGAGGGATATAATCAGAGACAAGTTAATCTCTTTGGGGTTTAGAAGAATCCAAATGAGCGTTTATGTCTATCCTTTTGAGTGCACCAGAGAAGTCAGGACAATTTCAAAAAGATTATTTATTGATCGATGTGTTTTAATAATGATTTCAGAGATAATACAAGGCGAGAAAAAAATAATTGATGATTATTTGAGGCATGGAATTCTCAATAAATCTGATCTTAAGATAAGGTGAGAGTAATGAAGTTGTATCTTTGGAAATTTTGAAGAGCATCAAATTGGTTAATTTGAAGTAATTGTAAACGAATAATGCGGCCGCATTATTCTTTGTATTATTTCTTTATATTATGCATGTATTTATCAAGATGTACGTATATATCATGATTTGATAAAAAAATGCTTTTATAAAAAAACCGCCAGAGGTTGGGGATGCCAGCCGAGACGGTTGAGATTATGGTTGTTTTAGTCAAAAAAACAAGTTAAAATAATAATAGATGATGAAAAAACTGAAACAAGCCAATTTGAAAAACAAAAGAGTCTTGATGCGCGTTGGGTTTGATGTGGGGATTGATGAGAAGGGTGAGATTATTGATGATACTCGGATTAAAGAATCTCTGCCGACGATAAAATATATTTTAGGACAAAAACCGAAGAGTTTGGTGGTTATTTCTCATTTAGGAAGACCAGAGGGGAAAGTCGTCCCAGAGCTAAAATTAGATAAAGTAGTAGAGAGGTTAAGAGAGTTTTTACGAATATCAAATAAAAAATATCAAATAAAAAATGAAATACCAAATATCAAAATTCCAAATTACGAAATATCAGATAATATTTTTCTTCTTGAAAATATCCGATTTTATCCGGAGGAGGAAAAAAATGACGCTGATTTTGCCAAAAAATTGGCTAGTCTTGGCGATATCTTCGTTTTCGAGGCTTTTTCCGCGGCGCATCGCGAGCATGCCTCAGTCACAGGAATTATGGACTATTTGCCGTCATATGCTGGTTTTGAGATGGAGCGCGAGGTCTTTGAGCTCTCAAAATTATTAGGCGAGGTTAAACGTCCCTACTTACTTATTATTGGCGGCGCCAAGACCGAGGACAAGGCGTCGATCATTGACGCTCTCAAAGAAAAAGCAGATAAGATTTTAGTCGGCGGACGAACTTCGAATTTATTGTGCCAAGAGAATAAATATCAAGATGAAGAAAAAATTATTTTAGCGGTTGATGGGCTTGATAAAAACAAGGAAGTAATTTCGGCCGACGAGGACCCGATGGCGATTCTTGACATCGGTCCAAAAACAATCAAACTTTTTTGCCAAGAAATAATCAAAGTTAAAACTATTCTGGTTGCCGGACCATTGGGGATGGTCGAAAATAAAGAGTTTGCCGGCGGGACAAGAGAAATCTATAGTCGGGTAGCTGGATCAGATTCTTACAAAGTAGCCGCCGGAGGTGATACAATAAAGACGTTGAATAAATTTGGTTTATTCAACAAATTTAATTTTATCTCTACCGGCGGCGGGGCGGCGCTTGAATTTTTAGCCAAGGGGACTCTGCCGGTGATTAAAAAATTAGAAGCAAATAATGATCATTCTACCCAAAGAATTATTAATTGACGCTAGACGCGAGGGCAAAGCCATCGGCCATTTTAATATTTTTAATCTCGAATCGGCGATGGCAGTCATCTCGGCGATTGAGGAGACTAAAAAACCGGCTTTTGTCGCTATCACCGAAACAACGATTAAATATGCTGGGCTCGAAACCATTGTTGGCATTGTTAAGCAATTAGCCAAAAAAGTTTCGACTGATTTTATTCTTCATCTTGATCACGGGAGAAATTTAGAAACAATAAAGAATTGCTTGGAGATTGGATTTTCATCAGTGATGATTGACGGCTCATCCCTTCATTTGGAGGAGAATATTGAACTGACCTTGAATGTCGTAAATATGGCGCATAAAAAAAATGTTGCGGTTGAGGCGGAATTGGGCCATGTGGGGCGGGTTGGCGAGATTATAAGCGAGGGATACCTTACCAAGTCCTCTCGTGCCAAGGAATTTATTGAGCGCACCGAGGTTGATTCGTTAGCGGTCGCGGTCGGCACGATTCATGGCTTGGTTACCAGGATGAGCATTGATTATGAACGTTTAGGTGAGATCTTAAAAGTTGTTAAGATTCCTCTGGTAATTCACGGCGGCACCGGACTTAAAGATGAAGAGATTAAAAAATTAATTTCATACGGCGTAGCTAAGATTAATATAGATACGGCGCTGCGCATTGCTTTTATGCGCGGTTTGCGCCAAAATATAACCGAAAATGATCCGCGCAAAGCGTTAACCGCGGCCATGGAGGAAGAGAAGACAACGGTTAAAAATTTTATTGAGTTATTTAATAAGGGATCAAATAATGAATAAAACTTATTGTTTAGGTGAGGCGATGAGCGATACCTTCCTTGAACTTGAAGAATCAGAAATTACCAAGAAAAATGGGCAAAAGATGATCTGCCTGCCTTATGGCGAAAAAATTAATGTCGCTTCTTTAAAGCACAAGAGCGGAGGGAGCGCCTTTAATGTGGCGGTTGGCTTAAAAAGGTTTGGGCTTGGTGCCTCTTTGATTGCAAGTGTCGGCAAGGATAGCGAGGGGTCAAGGTTGACTGCCGCGATGGATAAGGAAGGTATTGAGCACTCGAATGTTATTGAGTCAGATAAGTTTGAGACCAAATCAGCCATTATTCTTAATGGCAAGGATGGCGACCGCACGATTCTGGTTTATCACGGCCAAGGGGTTTTGAATCAAGAAATGGTTGTTTGGGATAAGATTGAAGATGGCTCCTGGTTTTATCTTGGGCCAATGCCGGATACAGGCAGAGAGCTGATTGATTATCTTCTGGAGGTGGTTGCCAAGAAGAATCTGAAATTAGTTGTCAACCCGGGCAGTGTGCAGGTCGAATGGTCAAAAGAAGATAACCTGCGTATTATTTCAAAGTCAGAGTTGTATGTTCTTAACAAAGAAGAGGCCGAGAGTATTATGGGCGAAACAGGTAACGAAAAAGCTCTGCTCTCAAAATTTATTAAAGCTGGAGCAAGAAAAGTAATAATTACTGACGGCAGAAACGGCTCCATGGCTTATGACGGTAGTAATTATTATAAACAGGATATTGTCAAAGTAAAAACAGCTGATATGACTGGCGCCGGAGATGCTTATTTAGCCGGTGTAGTTGGGGGATTAATCAACGGGGAGAATTTAGAGTCAGCGATGAAGTGGGGCGCCCTCAACTCGGCTTCTGTTGTGACAAAGTTTGGCGCGCAAGAAGGACTCTTAAATATGGAGGAGATTAAGAGAAAGATATAAAGGGCTTGACAATGGTTCAGCCGTTTTTATATTATATTAAAGCAGTATGAAAAGATATGAAAATTAAAAATGATTAAAAACTACAAGCGAATTACTATTACGATTAAAAAAGATCTTCTCAAAAGGGTCGATGAGATTGGCGCGATTGAGAGCAAGAACCGTTCCCAAGTGCTTGAAGATTTAATTATTGACTCTTTAGGTTTACACAAGATTAAAACAGCTGTTATTATGGCCGGCGGAGAAGGAACTCGGCTAAGGCCCTTAACTTATGAGCTTGCCAAGCCCTTAATCCCTGTCAAGGGCAAGCCCTTAATGGAGCATAGTATTGATCTTTTGCGCAAGTATGATATCAAGCAGGTTTATATTTCGGTCGGTTATAAAGCCAAGCAGATTATGGATTATTTTGGCGATGGCTCAAAGTATGGCATGAGATTTGAGTATTTAGTTGAAAAAGAACCGCTGGGAACAGCTGGGCCTTTAAAAATACTCAAGGGCAAGATTCAAGAGCCGTTTATGTTAGTTTGGTGTGATGTTTTAGTCGAGGTTGATCTTTCTGATTATATGAATTTTCATTTTTTAAATGGAGGCCTTGCCACGATTGCTTTGACGACAGTTGAAGATCCGTCCCGTTTTGGCGTAGCCGTAATGAAAGGCAATCGAATTTTAAATTTTATTGAGAAGCCAAAATTTGGGGAAGAGCCCTCAAATCTAATTAATGCGGGCATCGTTATTTTGGATCCCCAAGTCCTTAATTATCTGCCGCGTAAAAAATTTATTATGATTGAGCGTGATATTTATCCAAAACTCGCGGCCGCGGGAAGATTAATCGGTTATCCCTTTGATGGCCAGTGGTTTGATACTGGCACTTATGAGGCGTATGAAGAGGTTTTGAAAAAATGGAAAGGAATTAAATGATTATATTCGTATAATTTATGCTATCGCTGGAAAAATACGAAAATTGAAATTATAAAATTTTTTTGCCAGCCGAGAGAATCTAAATTAGATTTTTTCGGGTAGTAAGAAACGGCGCACCACACTGCAAACCAGGGAGGCAAGCGATGTCTATATGGGAAGCGGAAGCAGGGGAACGCGCTGACTTTTTCGGCGCCTGGACAGATGTACCAAGATCGTATGAGAATTTGGTGAATGGCGGCATGACCGTCAACGCGGCGATTAAGATCATCGGCGACGACGGTCTACCAAAGCCAGCCAAGGCGCGGCGCGGCCAAGGCGCGATGTTTGGTCCTGGCCCTGGTTCAGGTTCGTGGTCTACACATGAAGTAATCGGTGGACTGGGGACCTCGGCCTCGATCAATGTTGCTTTGTGCGCCGTATTGCTCGCCCCCGAACATCAAGGGGACCTGAACGATTACTGGCGGGATCGAATTGCCCATGCCGCCTACTTAATGGGTAATGAGGTAATTGGGATTCTGGGCGGCAAGCAGGACGAGTATGCTTCGGTCTTTGGCGGGTTCAACTGTTTTCGCTTCCGGTCAGATGGCAAGGTGGAAGTAGAGCGGTTGAACGTGACGCAGTCGATGGTCGATTTTCTGGAGACACATCTCGTCCTCTTTGACACGGACGAGTCGCGGCTCTCAAGCCGAATCCATGAGGAGGTCTGGGGCAATCTTGACCATTCCTTGTCGATTATGAAGGATATGATTGAGTTCGCCAACATTGGTAGAGACGCGATGCTTCGAGGAGACATCGTCATCTTTGCCGAATGTCTTCGTCAAACCTGCGAGTCTCAGTTCAGACTCAACTCGACGATTGGTAGTAAGCGCATCGTTGAGGCGCTCGACGCACTCTATACCGAAGATGTAATCCTCGCGGCCAAAGTCTGTGGGGCAGGCGGCGGAGGAGCGTTGGAGGCACTTGCCAAAGAAGATGAAGCAGATAGCGTCAAAGCGATCCTTGGGAAGCTCGGCTATGGTCGAGTGCTC
This sequence comes from Patescibacteria group bacterium, assembly GCA_018830605.1. Classification (GTDB taxonomy): domain Bacteria; phylum Patescibacteriota; class UBA1384; order JAHJRZ01; family JAHJRZ01; genus JAHJRZ01. Next base: position 5,685 of record JAHJRZ010000068.1, read on the forward strand.
GACTGGCAATTCGACTTCGAAGGCCTTAAGGTTTGGAAGATGGACCATCCTCGAAGGACAGGATGACACAGCCCCTCGGCCACTTCAATCTTTTGGCACACCGCCAGAGGACTACAAGTGGTCGTTTTTTTATTTATCTGCTATAATTAGGTTGACAATAAGAGCAGATGGCAGTAGCATGTCAAAGCCAAGGGAGGTGTCAAGTGTCTGAATCGCAGTTGCTGGATTCATTTGATAGTCTCGACCAGCAAGTCGTCATTGACAACACCTTTAGCCGCCTGATGGCAGGATTGATTGGGGTTGGTTTCGACCCTTTCCCGCGCAATATCATCCTCCAAGACCCACCAAAACCTGACCGCGTCCCAGTTCTCGACCCTTTCCCTCTTTTTGTTAGACCAGACTTGACCTAAGGTGCATAGGGAGAAATCCCAACAAAGCTTTCTATGCACCTCGTTTTATTAAAAATTGAGTAATCAAAATATGAATCTCGAAATAAAAAAAGAAAAATTAGCTAAAGGCAAAATCAAGTTAGAAGTTAAAGTCTCACAAGCTGATCTTGATAATTTTAGGCAGAAAGCGCTTGAAAAATTAAAAGCAGAAGTTGAGATTGCTGGATTTAGGCCGGGCAAGGCGCCTAATAAGATGGTGATTGAAAAATTAGGTGAGACCAGAATTGAGTCCGAAGCCCTTAATCTGGCAGTCCAAGAATCAACTTACTTGGCTTTATCAAAAGAGAGCGCCATCCCCATTGAATCTCCCAAAGTTGCGATTAAGCAATTTTCCAAAGACAAAGATTTAATTTATACGGTTGAGGTCTCGATCCTGCCCCAAGTAGTTCTAACTGATTATAAAAAAATAAAAATTAAAAGGGAAAAGGTAAAAGTTAGCGACGAAGAAGTTGATAAAGCGATTCTTGATCTGCGCAAGCGCATGGCCACGCCGGCCGAAAAAAAAGAGGGGCTATCGCTCGGCGATTGGGCGGAGATTGATTTTGAGGGCTCAATCAAGGGAGTTAAGATTGATAAGTTGACCTCTAAAAATATGCCTTTTATTGTTGGCGAGATTAAATTCGTTCCCGGATTTGAGGAAAAATTAATAGGTATGAAAAAAGGAGAGGAAAAAGAGTTTGAGCTGATTCTGCCTCAAGAAGCTCCGGATAACGATCTTAAGGGTAAAAAGGCCAAATTTAAGGTTAAAATTAATGAGCTCAAAAAAATTCAACTGCCTGAATTAAATAAAGAATTTGCCCAAAAATTAGGCGCTAAAAATATTGAAGATTTAAAAATTAGAATGGAGGAGGCGATTAAAAATCAGAAAGAATTAGAGATTGAAAATAAATATAAAGCAGATTTAGTAAGTAAGATTGCTCTAAAAACTAAAATCGAAATTCCAGAATCATTGGTTAATCAGGAAAAAGAACGATTGATTATAGAGTTTTCAAGGCAGATCGGCATGGCCGGAATGACGGTTGAGCAATTTCTTCAAAACCAAAAAAAGTCAAAGGAAGATTTAGATAAAGATTTTGTTATTCAAGCAGAAAAGAACGTCAGGATCGGCTTGACGCTCGCTGAGATCTCAAAAGCCGAGGGTATTGAGGTGATCGCCGCAGAAATTGAGGCGGAGATTGACCGTCTAATTAATGAAGGAATGAAACAGGGGATCAAAAAATCGGAATTAATTAAAAATTATGAGAGCGAAGAGGGCAAGCGCTCTATTGAGAATATGATCAAAAATAAAAAAACGATCGATAAGATTGCGGAACTCAATAAATCTAAAAACTAAAAGATAAAATTTTAAAAACACAGTTAAAATTTGAAATTTGCTCTGTGAATTTTAGATTTTAAATTTGAGTTTTTAAATTATAAAAATAGTGTTATAATAGAAACAAATAAAATAATAAAAGGAGTAATGTGAATAAGGAGAAGGTAAAGTCTCAATACTTGGTGCCGACGGTGATTGAAAAATCAAGTTTTGGAGAGAGAGCTTTTGATATCTATTCGCGTTTATTAAAGGAGAGAATTGTTTTTTTAGGAGGGTCGATTGATGACGCCTCGGCAAATCTTATCATAGCCCAACTGTTATTTTTAGAGTCAGATGATTCACAAAAAGATATCCAGCTCTATATTAATTCGCCCGGCGGTTCAGTTTATGCCGGCCTTGCCATTTATGACACAATTCAGTATGTGAAGCCGGATGTGGCGACCATCTGCATTGGCATTGCCGCTTCAATGGGGGCGTTTCTTTTGTCTTCCGGAGCGCGCGGCAAACGCTATACTCTGCCTAATTCCAAAATCCTCTTGCATCAAGTGATGGGTGGGGCTAAAGGGCAGGCGACCGATATTGAAATTCAGGCACGAGAAGTTTTGAGCATTAAAAAACAGCTTAATAAAATCTTAGCCCACAATACTGGCCAGTCATTGGCGAGAATTGAAAAAGACACGGACCGCGATTTCTATATGTCTGCCCGCGAAGCCGAAAAATACGGCGTGGTTGATGAAATAATTGTGTCGAAATAATCAAACACCAAGCTCCAAATAACAAACAAATATCAATATCTAATTTTCAAATACAAAAAACAGTTTGGTAATTTGAATTTATGATTTTAATATTGTTTGGGATTTGTTATTTGTAATTTGGTCATTTTATAAAAAGATTGACATAAACCCACCAAATGCGCTATACTATTGTCTGTTAATACGGAGGATTTATTTTAAAAAGATTCAATTTTTTTGCCAAATGGCGCACAAGGCGGGCAAAAAAGGAGAGCTTGGAAAATTTAAACCTCGGCCAGAGCTACAAAGATGTAGCTTTCTTAGGTTTAAGAGGCCGTTTGCGTTCTTTATTCAATTTCAAAAAGATCCTCCTAAATCTCCAAATCTATTTTCGGGTATCGGTTGTTTTTTTAAAAAAATTACCCCTTATTCTTTATGATTTTTTTCTTAATCTGCCTAAAAATTTGAAAAAAGAGGGTTCCAAAATAAAAATTAATAAGACCCGTTTTGAGCTTAAAAAGATCTGGCCCCATTTGGGAATCGGGGTTCTTTCGGGCGTGGTGATCAGCTCTTCAGTCTTTGCCCAGAATTCGAATTTTAATAGTTCCGGGTTAGCCCAAGAATTAATTGAACCGGCTGAGTATGCTGATTTGGCGATTTCGGCTGATTCTTATACGCCTTTTATTAATGAAAAAGAAAATGAGATGATAATCGCGCTTTCTGATGCAGAAACGGTCGTTTCTTCTGACGAGAGCTATATACTGGCGCCAGCCAAAATGGCGACTGAAAAAAGCCCTAGGGTGTCTTCAGAGCCTTCAGGCCGCGTCGGCTACCTTACTTACCAAATTTTGGGCGGGGAGACCTTGTCCCATATCGGCGCTAAATTTGACGTCTCTTCGCTCTCGGTTCTTTGGGCTAATCCTGATTTAAAAAATCCAGATATCTTGACTCCGGGCTCGAATTTATTTATTCCGCCTCGCGATGGGATGACGGTTTCAGTTGAAAAAGGCCAATCGCTTGACGGCCTGATTAAAAAATACAGCGGTAATTTTGATGAGACCTTAACCGCAAACGGTATTTCTGATCCGGCGACTATCTTTGCCGGCCAAAAAATTTTGGTAGCAGATGGTCGACCGGCCAAGTCTCCAGCACCCGCGCCCCAAATTGCCAAAAAATCAACTGGTTCTGTCAAAGGTTCAAAATCCTCGTCCACTGGCCCGACCGTTCCCTCGGGCACTTTTAGATGGCCAACTTCCGGTAATGTTTGCCAAGGTTTTAGAAGGGGCCACCCGGCGATTGATATTTGCGCTGGCGGCTCTTCTCCTCCCATTATGGCTTCGGATGGCGGGGTGGTCGTCCAGGCAGCTTATGGCTGGAATTATGGTTATGGCAATACTGTTCTGATTAACCACGGCAACGGTTTCCAGACTCGTTATGCCCATATGAGAGTACTTAATGTTTCCAGCGGACAGAGGGTCTCCCAGGGTCAGCAGATAGGTATGATGGGCACGACCGGTAATTCAAGGGGCGTTCATCTGCATTTTGAGATCCATTTAGGCCCGGCAAAATTAAATCCGTTGGCTTACCTGCGGTAAGCAATTTTCAATTATGTTTATTGATGAGGCAAAAATTGAGGTTCGAGCTGGAAAAGGCGGTGACGGCATCATCTCTTTTCGACGTGATAAATTTGTGGCTAAGGGCGGACCTGATGGCGGGGATGGCGGCAATGGAGGCAGTATTTTTATTGCTGTCTCCCTGCGAATGACGACTTTATCTGATTATCGCCGGCAGAAATTATTTAAAGCCGAGAGCGGGCAGAATGGGGGCAGGAATAATCGCCGAGGCAAGTCGGGCGAGGATTTAGTTTTGGATTTTCCGCAAGGTACGATCATAAAAAAGCAGATACAAGGGACGGACCCTTGTATAAAAATAGATCTTGCGAGGGTCCGTCCCTTGCAAAAAATCGAGATTGCGCAAGGCGGGAAAGGGGGACACGGCAATTCTTGGTTTAAGAGTTCAACTAATCAAACACCGCGAAATAGGCAATTAGGCAGAAAAGGCGAAAAATTCATTTTAGAGCTTGAACTTAAACTTCTCGCGGACGCGGGAATTGTTGGTCTGCCTAATTCTGGCAAATCAACATTATTATCTCGGCTGACGCACGCCCGTCCAAAAATAGCTGATTATCCTTTTACCACTTTAGAACCAAATTTGGGGGTGCTTGACTTTTCTGAATTTGGTCTAGGCAAAAAATCGCTCGTTTTAGCTGATATCCCCGGATTAATTGAAGGGGCTTATCAAGGCAAGGGTTTGGGCGACAGATTTTTGCGCCATATTGAGAGATGTAAAGTTTTAATTCATATTATTGATGGAACAAGTGATAATGTGGTTCGGGATTATAAAACAATAATTAATGAGCTAAAAAGATATAGCCCTAAACTCGCTAAAAAAAAGCAGATCGTCGTTTTAAACAAAATCGACGCAATTAGCGAAAAAGATCTTGCTAAAAAAATAATTGAGTTAAAAAAATACTCACCCATTCCTATCTCCGCAGTAACCGGAAAAGGAATAAAGGGATTACTCCTTCATCCCCACCTCGTAGGTGGGTAGGCGTCACTTACAACCCCTGCCACGCACAAAAGCTTGGCCTTGCTTCCTAATAGACACTCTGGAATTCCTTCGATGTGACTCAGTCAGTTCCAGCTTCTATTGGAGCACAAAGCCAACTTTTGGAAAAGGAAAAGGGGATTCATTGACGTCTAAAATTTATGCTATAATAAATTCAAGGGGAAAAAGGAGGCGGTCAACCGCCCTTTTTTATTGATTTCTTAAATTCCAGGATATTTGGATTAACTCTTAAGTAAGTATTATAATAAGGGGTAATTATGACACGAAGAAAATTAGATGAGGAAAATGAAAAAAATAAAATTATGAAAATTATAAGTGCTTGTTTATTAGGAATAAAGTGTAGATATGATGGAAAAGGCAAACTCAATAAAAAAGTTATTGAATTATCAAAAAAAGAAATTTTAATTCCTGTTTGCCCAGAACAATTGGGTGGACTATCAACTCCACGAGAACCGGCGGAACAAAAGGGAAAAAAAGTTATTACCAAGTCTAGAAAAGATGTGACGAAGAATTTTAAAAAAGGAGCGAGAGAAGTTTTAAAATTGGCAAAGTTATTTAAAATTAAAGAAGCAATCTTAAAACAAAGAAGTCCTTCTTGTGGCTGTGGCGAAATTTATGATGGCAGTTTCTCTGACAAAACCATTAAAGGTGATGGTGTGACTGCGGCTTTATTAAAAAAGAATAGAGTTAAAGTGGTGGCAGAAGAAGATTTGTAATAGCAGATAGTAAGGACGGGTAGCTTAAATAATATAGAATCATGAATTACAAAATGGAATATCAGCCATATTCGAAAAAATACAAAAAAATTTATTCAAAATTAGAGCGAGAGCTAAAAGAAAATTTTGGCAGAAATTTTGATGTCCATCATATTGGTAGTACTGCCATTCCGGGCGTTGGTGGCAAGGGGGTGGTTGATATTTTGATAGGTATAGATAATTGGCAAGAGGCGGAAAAGCTATTGCCGTTTCTTGCAGAGCTTGGTTTCCCGCAGGTTGAAAAGAAAAAAGGCAGAATTTTCGTAGCCAAAAAAGAAGAATCACGGGCAGGCGATTGCCACTTCCATATTGTTTTGAAAGAATCAAAAGAGAAGAGAGATTTATTAAAATTTAGAGATTTATTGCGCAAGGATAAAAAATTGCGTCAACAATATATTAGAATAAAAAAAGAAAGCATCTCTTTGGCAAAAGGGGATCGGGCGAGATACACGAAAATAAAAAGTGATTTTATTAAAAAAAAATTTTAAATAAGTATTAATTTTTCTCCAGCCCCAAACCCCATAGTATTTACTATTTTATTTAACGATTGTGGGTTAATTAAATTGTTCTCTTGTGATAAGATTGAACCATAAGAATTATGAATCATGGATAATAAAAAAATCGGGGATTGCTTAAAGGCCGAATTGACGGTCAATCGACAACCCACCCGATTTCTATATCCATTATACATCTTGTACAACTTTTGTCAATGGGGATATCATAGAAAGTGTCTGTTCTTTGTCCACATAGAGTAGGGCTTGACAGCTAAAATAAATGCTATATAATAGAATTACATTGGTCAAATAGCTTTGCGACGACTGGTCTCAAACCAGAGGGTCGGATAAAGCCTGGGTGCGGAAAAGAAAATCAAGAATTCGGAATGCAAATTGAA
>JAHJRZ010000069.1 GCA_018830605.1 Patescibacteria group bacterium
AATAAATGGAGCCAGATTAAATATAAAAAGGGAATCAAGGATGCCCGGCGGGGCAAGCTTTTTTCACGTTTGGGCAAGAATATTACTATTGTCGCTAAAAACGGCGGCGATCCGCAGATGAATCCAACTCTAAAAATGGCGATTGACCAAGCCAAAGCGGCTAATATGCCGGGTGACAATATTGAGCGCGCCATTAAGCGCGGCACAGGCGAGATTGAGGGAGCGGAGATCGAAGAGATGAAGATCGAGGCCTATGGCCCGGCTGGGATTGCCTTACTTATTAAAGTAATTACTGATAATAAAAATCGCTCCCTCGCCGAAATTAAAGGAATTTTTCAAAAGCATAATGCCAAGATGGCAGACTCCGGCTCGGTTTCTTACCTTTTTTCGCCCAAAGGCGAGATAAAACTTCGTGAGATGGCGAACCAGCCGAAGACCAAAGAGGTATTGGAGGAGTTAATTATTGAATCAGGGGCGGACGATTTTAGCGATTTAGAAAATGGATTTTTAGTATATACTAAAGCGAGCGACCTCGGTAAGGTGAAGAAATTTTTTGAAGAAAAAGGACTCGCTATCGAATCAGTTAAACTTGTTTTGGAGGCAAAAGAGCTATTAGAAATTACTGATATTGAAACAGCTAAAAAAATATTAAGTCTCCTCAATGAGCTTGAAGAACAGGATGATGTGAATGAGATAAGCACTAATTTTGATATTGATGAGTCATTATTAAAGGAGATTTCTTGAATGAAAATATTAGGCATTGACCCCGGCACAGCCAGGATTGGCTGGGGATTAGTCAAGAGCAACGAGGACAGAGTCGAGAGTTTGGGTTATGGGCTCATTAAGACGCATAAGGATACCTCGCCGGAAAAACGGCTGGAGCATATTTTCCGCCAGATTTCTGCTATAATAATAAGCGAGAAGCCGGATTTATTGGCGATTGAGCGGCTCTTCTTCTGCCGCAATGCCTTGACCGCGATGGCGGTGAGCGAAGCGCGTGGAGTGATTCTGCTGGCGGCAAGCATCAACAAAACAGAGATTGCCGAATACACACCCATGCAGATTAAAGAAGCGGTCACAGGATACGGTCGAGCGGATAAAAAACAAGTGACCGCGATGGTCAAGACAATTCTAAAATTAAAAGAAGCGCCCAAGATTGATGATACAGCTGATGCTTTGGGAGTCGCCATCTGCGCCTCCGGCTGCCATAAATTGAAACAGAAGATAAAAGTCAACTATGCCTAAATTAAGGCAAAATATTATCACCGGAGATTGGGTGGTTATTTCACCAGAACGGGCAAAACGGCCGGAAGATTTTGTGGTTGAAAAACACGAACCCAAAACTCAATCTAAGGAGAATTGCCCATTTTGTCCTCCTGATGGCACAGCCTATAAAACAAAAATTCGAGGCTGTGAGACAGAACATATTTATGTTATTCCCAATAAATTTCCCGCCTTTGTTGATCAGGACGAAGTAATTGAAGAGGGTGGTGATTTTTATTCCTCTTATAAAAGCTTGGGAGCTCATGAGGTTATTAGTTTAAAGGATCACGACGCGGAGATTCCAGAATTGAGTGATGATGTTTTATTTGAATTATTTGATACTTATCGCCAGAGAATGGCATATCTTCAGAGAAATCCGGTGATCGAGTACATTATGGCGATCCATAATTTTGGAGCAGAAGCCGGCGCCTCGATTGACCATCCGCACAGCCAGTTCTTTGCTTCCTCGATCATTCCGACTTATGCAGGGAGAGAACTTTACGGTTCGAGAAAATTTTATAAAGAAAACAAAGAGTGCGTCTACTGCCGCCTCATTCAAGAGGAGCGGGCAGCGGAAATAAGGATCGTTGCAGAAAATTCCGGCTTTGTCGCTTTTACTTTTTTTGCTTCAAGATTTCCGTTTGAGGTTTGGATTCTGCCTAAAAAACACTCGGCCCGCTATGAGATAATTACCAAGGATGAGCTCAAAAAGCTAATTGAAGTTTTTTCAGAAATAATGAAGAAGCTTGATTCGCGTTTGAATCATCCACCTTATAATTATTTTATCCATACGGCGCCCGCCAAAATCGGGCATCATTCGATCTATTATCATTGGCATTTAGAGATCTGTCCGCGTCTCTCAAAACTCGGCGGTTATGAGATCGGCTCGGATGTCGTAATCGATGTCGTCTCTCCAGAATCAGCCGCCGAATTTTTGCGTCAAACCCACGAATAACTCGCGAATAATCTACTAATAACTCACGAATATCTTTAGGTTGACCAAGGATATTTTGTGTGTTAGGATTTTGGTAATATCAAACAAATAACTCACTAATAAGCTACGAATAAATCGCTAATATTCGTGAAAGATTTGTAGTTTATTTGTGAAGTATTAGTGAAAAAATGACCAAAAGACATTTTTACAAAAAGAGGCCGATTATCGGGCCGGTAGAAGAAGTAGTAATTTCTAATGGCGACAAAAAAAAGCATCGGGTCCTCGCCCGAGTTGACACCGGCGCTGATTTCTCTACCATTTGCGAAAAGTTAGCCAGCTCTGTTGGTTTTGAGAGAATTGTTCGGGAGCTTAAAAAAGTCGAGAGAATTATTAAGAAGCCAACAAAGTATGTTAAGCAAGAAAAAAATATACTCAAAAGAATTAAAGGTGTGACCGGCGTAGTTCTCGTTAGGCAGACGGCGGGACTGACTCGTAGAGTATTTGTTCCTCTTAAAATCAAAATTGCCAACAGAATAATTAAGACGCAGGTGACGATCATCAAGCGCACTCATATGAAGTATCCGATGATTATCGGACGCGAAGATCTCCAGAGAGAGGGGTTTATAGTTGATCCGAAGAGGAGAAGATGATGCTTATTACTTAAAAAAGGAGGAAGGTGGAAGATTTTTATCCTTTCAAGGATTTAGTTTGTAAAAAAAATATTATCGGGGTCGGGGCGACTGCTTTTTCCAGACTCGGCCCCCAATTTTTTATGCCTAATTATCAGATACTCACTTTAAAAAAATCAGATGAGGATGAAGAGATTAAAAAAAATGTTTCTTTCAAAAAAATTAATTATGATCCCCAAAAAAGAAAATACTACAGCACCGTACTTGAAATACTGGATAGCCCGGGAGGAGAGATTTTTTTAAAGACATTCCAAGACCCAATTCTTTATCTTTATTTTGCCAATCGCAGCGTTGAGAGATTTTTAAAAAAGAAAAAGATTCGTTTTATTGGTACAGCCACCTCGCAATTTTTTAACCTTAGGAGTAAAGTAGGATTTTACAAGCTTTTAGATAAGCTTAAAATTATAACACCGCCGCATCTTTATCTCAAGAAAAAGGATTTAGATTATCAAAAGCTACATGCTAGATTTGGTGATTTTGTTATCCAGCGAGAGACGAGAGGAGGCGGCAAAGGGACGGTTTTTGTTTTTAAAGAAGATGATTTCAAAAAGGGGCTTTATAAATTCCAAAAATTATCCGAAGAAAAAATGCTACGCATGACCAAGTATATTCCCGGCACTTCGCCGAGTATAATTATTTGTATAACTTCAAGCGGCGCTATTTATTCTCCGTTGCAATATCAAATTCTCTCTCCTAAAAATTATGTCAATCCGCGTCTCAGCCAAGGCCAATTTGTCGGCCACGACTGGTCGAGCTCTGATTTTCCCAAAAAAATACAAAAGAAAGCTAAAGATATTGCTGAAAAATTAGGCAATTATCTCAAAGGAAGCTATCGCGGAATTTTAGGCATTGATTTTGTTTTGGATGAAAAGAAAGAAGAGCTTTATCCGATTGAGTGCAATCCCCGTCTTTTGGGCTCGTTTCCTGTTTTTTCCATGATTCAGGAGAGAGAAGGCGAACCCCAAATACTCTATTATCACTTACTCTCTAATCTTTTTCCTCAAATAAAAATTAAAAGAGAAAAAATCAACCAGAGGATCTCAAAAAAGAAAAAAGGCGCGCAATTAATTCTTAACAACCGCCTCAAGGGCGAACTAAAAATTAAAAAATCAATTAAAGCAGGAGTTTATAATTTTAAGCAGAATGAATTAAATTATCTTCGGCCCGGCTACTCGATCTGCGACCTTAATGACAAAGAAGAGTTTATCATCACGGATGGAATCTTGTCTGCCGGCACTATAATCGCTGAATACAGAAAGATCTGCAGGCTTTTAACTTTGGCAAAGATTCTTGATGATGATAAAATTAATTTAAATCCCAAGATTCGCGCTATTTTAGACAAGATATATCAAAGAGCGGAAGAAGGAGAATGAGAATCTGTATTCTCGGGTCAAAAAAATCAAAGGAGACTAGGCTTTTATTAGCTGAAGCAGAAAAACGCGGGCACTCGGCCCAAGCCGTCTTGATTGACGATTTAATTTTTGCCGGAGGCAGGGAAAGAGTAATTATTTATAAAAATAAGGATATCGCCCATCTTTTTGATCTTTTTCTGGTGCGCGGCTTGAACCGCCACCCGGACGAGACCTTGCTCCTTTGCGCTTATCTGGCGGAGAGAGGAAGAGTGGTCGTAGATAAGAGGTTGGCTCATAAAAGATACTATCGCACCAAACTTGCCACCGCTTTCAAATTCGCCAAGAGCAGCATTAATTATCCCGCGACCTATTTTGTTTCAAGTTCGAAAAAGATTGGCGAGGTTCTTAAAAAAGTCAGCTTCCCTTTGATTGTCAAAGAAGTTTGGGGTATGCATAGCCAAGGGGTTTGGCGCTTTAGCTATAAAAAAGAGGCAGAAGATTTTTTAAAAGATAGAAAAGGCGAGTATCTGATCCAGGAGGATTTACACGAGGATGAGTATATCCGAGTTTTTGTTGTAGGCAGAGAAGTCATTGGCGCGATAAAAAGAACCAAGAAGAGGTCGCTTGGGAGCCTGGCGGTTAAAGCAGGCGTCAGCTCAAAAAAAATTAAAGTAAGCCAAGAATTAAATAATCTGGCGCTTAAAGCGATGAAGATCTCGGGCAATGAGATCTGCGGCCTTGATTTTATCAAACACCAAGGCAAATATTATTTAATTGAGGCCAATCGGTCCCCGCAGTTCCGCGCTTTCTCCAAAATTACCAAGATTAATGTTGCCGCCAAGATAATTAGTTATTTAGAAGATAAATTAAAAATAATCAATGAAAGACCAAGAGCCAAAAATTGATGCCCATTATTATGAGAAGATTGCCCAAGTTTTAGATGATGAGCTTGCTCTGCATCACGCCTTGGGCCCGATAAATTACCAGAGAGAAAAGAAAAAATTTTTATCAAGCTCGAACGGTTGCCCAATTTTTAAGTATCAGACGATAACGGATAAAAATTACAAATATAATTTAGACCTGCTTAAAGATTTGGAGAATGATTTGCGTTTTGAACTAAATTCTGATTTGAAGCAATTGTATTTGGCTAAAATTGAAGAAATGAGGGAGGAGCTGGAATTTAGGGCTGTCATTGGCCGTGATGCTAAAATTTTTCATCGGAAATCGGTTTGGCTCTTTGGTATGATCAATAGTGATGATTATCAAGAGGCAAAACGAAGATATAAAAGAAGGAAAAAAGAAGAGAAAGAAGAAAAAAATTTTTTAGACGCTGAAAAAATTAAAGATGTATTTAATCGGGCCCTGCTCGAGTTTAAGATCTCCGGCTGGGAAGCGATGATCGAGCCCAAAGCATTCTATATTACTATTAATGACAGAAATCCGCACGGCCATAAAATCGAGATTCCGCCCGCTTGGCGCGAGACCCCGGCGCGGCTTGAGGAGATTTTGGAGCATGAGATTGTCACCCATCTCTGCCGCCGCAGATCAGGCGAGCTCTCAAAGCTTGCTCTTTTAGGCCACCCCGGAGCGGATAAATCTCATCAAACGGATGAGGGATTGGCAATCTACGGCGAGAAGCAGGCGCCTTTAAGCTCCGGCAAGACGAGCTTAAAACACATTACTAAAGAGATCGCGATGGGTGCGGCCATGGAGGGCAGAAATTTTAGAAAGACCCATAATTTTTTGCTTGATTTAGGATTGAGCCCCAAAGCAGCTTGGTACAAGACCTTCCGCGTTTTTCGGGGAGTGGCTAATACCTCAAAAGGCGATGGTTTTATCTGCACTCTGGATTCGGTTTATCGTTTGGGCGAGAAAGAGATTAATAATTTTGTAAAGGAGAAGGGCGATTCTGCTCTCGATCGCTTATGGGTCGGCAAGATAGGCATTAAACACTTGCCGATTATGAAAAAATTAGGTATAACAGAACCAGCCATTAAGCGGAGATATTTGAAGATTGAAGATTTGATGCCGAAGTTATAAGCGGGATACCAGAATCAAACTGGCGCCTCTACCTTGGAAGGGTAGCGTACTATCGCTATACTAATCCCGCTTCAACCTTATCTTATATCTTTTATTCTTATTTTTCAACTTGTCTTGACCGCAGTATTTTCTTTCTTGTTTCAAATATCATCAAGAAGATGAAAAAAGAAACCAAGATCAAAATCCAAGAAATTAACGGTGGATTAGAAGTATGAAACGCCCTGTTAATCGGACCAAAGTCCATCATCAACCACAAAAGAATAAAAGAGATGAACTCGGCAAAAATCAACCAGGGGTTGGAGAACCAGCCAATCTTAAAGACCGACTCCCGTTCACTGCGGCAGGAAAAAGCATTGGCGACTTGGCAGATAACGAGTGTCGCGTAAACCGCGGCGGTTGCCTGAAAATACAGACTTGAATCTTCAAAAAATGTCTGCCCTAAGCGCCACCCGCCTAAATATAGGGTGATCACAAAAATAATTAAGCTCAAAGCCGCCATCACCAAACCGACTGATAATAAATGAGAAAGCATACCAAGATTCATAATCCGCTCTCTTTTTGATCGCGGCGGCCTCTCCATCATTCCCTTTTCAGTATTTTCCACGCCCAAAGCAAGAGAAGGAAAGATATCAGTGCCAAGATCAATGGCTAAAATCTGAACCGCGATCAAAGGCAAGGGCAGACCCAAGAGCACCCCAATTAAAGGAGTAAATAACTCGCCGGAATTTGAAGAGAAGACATAAAAAACAAACTTTTTGGCATTATCAAAAATTCTCCGACCTTCTTTGACCGCCTTGACAATCGTGGCAAAATTATCATCTAACAAAATCATATCCGAGGCTTCTTTGGCCACATCAGTTCCGATCTTGCCCATCGCCACCCCGATATCCGCTTTGACGAGCGCTGGCACATCATTAACCCCGTCGCCGGTGACCGCCACTACCTCTTTCATTTCTTGCAGGTTTTTAACAATTCTCAACTTCTGCCCCGGATCAACGCGGGCGAAAATAGTCTCCCGCTCTAATATCTTTTTTAGTCCTTCATCGTCAACTTGATGTAAATCAACCCCAGTAATTACTCTGGTATTATCTTTGGCCAAGCCAATCTCTTTGGCAATCGAGAGCGCGGTCAAGCCATAATCGCCAGTGACCATATGAACTTTAATCTTGGCGCGGCGGCAGAGAGCTATTGATTCTGCCACTCCCTCGCGCGGAGGATCATGCAAGCCGACGAGTGCTATGAAATGCAAATTTTTCTCAAGATAATCTCTATCAAAATTATTACTTACTTTTTTATAAGCGATAGCTAAAACTTTTAATCCTTTTTCTGCCATTTGATCATTAACTTTAGTTATCTCGTTTTTCTCCTCCCCTGAAAGCTTGCACTCATTAATAATTACTTGCGGCGCGCCTTTGCTAAAAACGTAATTACTATTATGGAGCTTACAGACAACCGTCATCATTTTACGCTCCGAGGAAAAGGGGATCTCAAATATTTTTTTATTTTTTTTCTTAATTTTTGCCAGATCATATTTTGAAACTACATATTTTAAAAGAGAAATATCAACTTGGTCGCCCACCTCTTCCTGGTTGTCAATACTCGCATTATTACACAAGGCCAGAACGCGATAAAAAATCTTTTTCAATTTTTTATTTTTAAAGTTGAGCGGATATTTTTCCGTTAAGGCCATCTCGCCGGTCGTCAAAGTTCCTGTTTTATCAGTACAGATGGTTGTGACAGACCCTAAACTTTCAACATGAATTAGCTTCTTAATCAAGGCATTTTTTTTGAGCATTCTTTGCGCGCCAAGCGATAAAGCGATTGACATTGCCGCGGGCAATCCTTCCGGCACCATGGCACAGGCCGCGACAATAGCAAACAAGAGTGTCTCTTGAAGTCCTCTGCCTAGTAAATAAAAAAGAATTAAAACAAAAACCGCAACACAGCCAGCGATAAGAGCGATCACTTTCCCGGTGTGAGTTAGTTCTTTTTGCAGGGGAGTAAAAGCTTCTTTAATTCCCTGTGATTCGCGGGCAATTTTACCAAATTCCGTCTCCATTCCAGTTTTTATGACAATTGCCTTGCCCTCTCCTTGAGCAACTGAAGTACCCATAAAAATCGTGTTATCAACATCACTCACAACTCTATCTTCTTTGATATCATAGGCTTTCTTAGATTGAGGTTCGGACTCGCCGGTCAAAGAAAAATCATTAGTTTTTAGGTCATAAGCTTCTATTAAACGAGAATCCGCACCAATGGAGTCTCCAGCTTCAAGAATAATAATGTCTCCGGGCACAAGCTCCCAAGTTAAAACTTTGTGCATTTTACCACCACGG
>JAHJRZ010000070.1 GCA_018830605.1 Patescibacteria group bacterium
AGTTTAGTTGATAAAGTATTTTTTTGCAAGGATTTGATTTTGATAATTACTTGACAAGAAAAATGGCTATGCTAAGCTTGAACTCGTAATTACCAAACTATTGACAAGAATTAATAACTATGCTATAATACCTACGTCTTGAAATGAATGGGTTTAGAAGGGATTTAACCATATTAGAGAACCTTTTGTGGCCTGTTTATAAGAGACTTAAGGAGTATAAAACTTATGAAAAGATTCAGTGCGTTTTTTGTTCTTACGATGCTCACAGCACTGTCAATCTCCGGAGTTGTACAAGCTAATTACACCTCAGACTATGAGTTTGAGGCAAAACTTGCGACTACTCAAACTCTACCTATCAAAATAGAAAAAACAAAAATTGAAGTTAACGAACTCTCCCTGACTCAAGACGCAAAAGTTCTTGAGCCAAAAGAGAATTGTCAAATAGAAATTAAGATTGTTGCGGGTGAATCTAATCTTGATCGTGCGGCTCGACTTGTCCGTGAAGAGGCCGAGCGAGCTGCCCAAGCTCAAGCGATTGAAGCCGTCCGTGCCCAAGAGAGAGCTAAAGTAAAAGTTCTTCCTTCAGCCGGTTTAGACTTAGGCGACGCTTGGTTAAGACTTAGAATGTGTGAATCTGGCAATACTTACTCTCGCAATTCTGGTAATGGCTACTATGGTGCATATCAGTTTAACATCTCTACCTGGAGGAGCTATGCTCCTGCCGGATATGCAGATGTTCGACCTGACTTAGCTCCGCCTGCTGTCCAAGATCAGGCTGCGCTTGCGCTTTACCATAAGCGCGGCTGGCAGCCCTGGCCCGCTTGTTCGAGAAAACTTGGTTTGAGATAAGTAAAGAATCAAAACCCCCCGTTCGGGGGGCTTTGATTTTGTAACAAAAATAAAAAAGGCGGACGAACCGATGAGTTGGCCGTCCGCCGAGGACGTGAAGCGCGTGGTTAGTCGGGGATGAAGCGGACCGCATCTTGCGGACCCTTGAGGTCTCGGTAGACAAAGCTCAGACAACGATAACCAGCCGATCTCCATATGCTTTGCCTCTCGTAGTATACTGGCCAGATCTCATCAAGGCGTACGTTGGCGAGGGCATGGCTTGACTCGAGTGGTAGCGCGCGGAGGCCCTCGAATCCGGACAACGTTTCGAGTACTCGATCGAACATCTCAACTGCCGCCGTGACTCGTTCGGTGGTCGGTCGGAAGACGAAGAAACGGAAGTGGTCAGGGGTAATGAGAAGAGGAAGGAACTTGAGGGTCTCAAGTCGGCAGTACTGTTGGTAGTTGCGGTAGTTTCTTTTCCCCTCGTTGTAGCCACCCCGAGAGGAGCCAAAGGATCTCCTTTGGCATCCGGCCGCCGCGCGGATGCTTGAACTTGAGTCCGTGTTCTACCTCGAACCACAAAGCGTACAACACGTCTAGACCATCACGTGATCGGTCTCCGCCGATTTTCGCCACCCATCCCTCAGGAAGGTCAAGTGCGTCGACATCTCGACCTGTCACCACATTCGGTTCGAGAACTCGCATTGTATCCCTTGTCAGTGTGCCTCCATCTCTGGTGCCATAAGGCACGGTTAGGAAGTCGTAGGGAGCTGTATAGCGTGTGCCAAAAATCGGACCGTTCTCGTCGTGGCGCATGAAGCTTTTTCTTATTTCCGGCTTTTCCGGTGTGCTCATCAGTTATGCCCCTTCCTCATAGAAAGGTTGTGCAGCGTGTGGCGCATCCTGATAGGATTTGCGCAAATTAATCTTATTGTTAAAGACCCAAAATGTTAATCATCATATAAAAAACATAAAAAATTTTATAAAACAGCTAAAATCGTCTACACCCGTTTATACAACGATCGTTGGCAAAACGGGTATAAAGTTTTATAATAGAAATAATGAAAAAAAGAAGAAGAGCAAAATACAGAGAGATCACCTTGTCCATATTGGAATTCGTGGCTTCCTCGGCCGAAATGATCGCTTTGTCGTTTTTAGACCAAAAAAGGATTATGCGGTGGTACAAGTATGGTCATCCTTTGGAATTGGAGTCGGAGAGATTTTTTGAATACTTAAGAAGATTAGAAAAAAGAGGTTATGTAAAGATAAAAATTCGTGATAAATCTTGCAGCGTTCGTTTAACTAAAAAAGGAGAAATTAAATTAATAGAAAATAATAAAGATAATATTATTGATGGAAAATGGAGGATGATTTCTTTTGATATCCCGGAGAAATTAAAAAACAGAAGAAATCTTTTTAGGAGCGCGATCAAAAGAATTGGTTTTCGGCAGGTGCAAAAAAGTCTTTGGGCTTGTCCATTTATCAAGGCAGACAAGATAGAAAAAATTATCAATTATTATAAAGTGAAGAAGTTTGTGTGCTATCTTATCGTTGAGAAAACGGATATTGATTATTATTTGAAAGAGTTATTCAGTGATGATTTAAAAAAACAGCAAAAGATTTCTCGTAAAAAGTAGAAAAAATTTCTACACCCGTTTTTCACACGATCGTCGCAAAGACGGGTGCGGTTTTTATTTTGAGGTTATAATTTTTTTTGAGAGATAAGCCTTGTTTTCTCAAGTTTTTCTTTTATCTTTTCCTCAAATCCTTGATCCGTCGGATAATAATATTTTTTTCCTTTTAAATTTTTAGGCATAAAATCGATATCAGGTGCGATATGGTCTTTAAAATCATGGGCATATTTGTATCCCGAGCCGTAATTTAATTCTTTCATTAGTTCAGTTACAGCGTTTCTTAAATGTAGCGGAACAGGGTCGAGTTTTTTGTTTTTAATATCCGTTCTGGCCCTTAAGAGCGCGAGATAAGAAGCATTTGATTTTGGGGCGCAAGAGAGATAAGTCGTGGCTTGAGCTAAATTTAGCTGCGCTTCAGGCAGACCAACGTATTCGACGGCGTGAGCACAGGCGGTCGCTACCATCAAAGCGTGGGGGTCAGCATTGCTGATGTCTTCGGAAGCTAAAATAACCAGGCGCCGGGCAATAAAGCGGGCATCATCTCCTGCCTCAAGCATGCGGGCAAGGTAATGAAGAGCGGCGTCAGGGTTGGAGCCGCGGATTGATTTAATATAAGCGGAGATAGTATTGTAATGCTCCTCCCCTTTTTTATCATAAAGAATAAATTTCGTGGTCGCTGATTTTACAATTTTAAGGTCAATAATTTTTTTAGCGGTAATGTCAGCTGCTTTTTCAAGGATATTCAGAGCAATTCGCGCGTCTCCTCCTGAAACCATAGCCATATAATCGATTGCCTCTTTTTTTATTTTTAATTTTAATTCTCCCAATCCCCCCTCTTTATTTTTAAGAGCAAAATTTATAATCTGTCCAATATTATCTTCATTTAAGCTTTCAAGCGTAATTACTTGGGCGCGGGACAAGAGCGGCGAATTAACATAAAAAGACGGATTTTCCGTGGTCGCGCCGATAAGAATTATTGAACCATCTTCGACTCCCGGGAGTAATGTGTCTTGTTGCGCCTTATTAAAGCGATGTACCTCATCTAAAAACAAAATTGTCTTTTCTTGGTTAAATTTTTTAAGTTTACGCGCTTCTTCGATAATTTTTTTAACCTCCGGTACTTTTGCCGTGACCGCGGAAAGATTAATAAATCTCGCCTTTGAAAGATTGGCGATAATTCGGGCAAGCGTCGTCTTACCGCAGCCAGGAGGCCCCCAAAAAATAAGAGAGGGTATTTTATCTTTTTTGATTAATTTACGAAGCGGCCCTCTTAAATTTAAGAGTTCTTTCTGTCCAACAAAAGTTTTTAAATCAGTCGGCCTCATTCTTTCTGCCAGGGGTGTATCTGACATAAGATTTAGTTTTTTGTTAAATATTTGTCTAATTGCCGATAAATATTGTAAGCTTTTTTGCCGTGCCAATCTTTACTTTGGAGTCCGGTGGGAAGTTTAGGGTCTTTTAAATAAATGTTTAAATATTCTTTTTCTGTGATTCGAGAGAGAAGGTCAAGAGCAATCAAGAGAAGCTTTTCATTATGGAAAGGAAAGGCTTTTAATTTCTTAAACCGCTTGATTGTTTTTTTAACAAAGCAGCGGTACTCTTCGTTAAGTTTATCCATCTTCCAAATGCGATGAATAATTTCTTTTTCGTCAGGCGCAGCCATATTAAAAGATAAGACTTTAACTTGCCACTGCAGATTTTTGCCTCGAATGATTCTTCTAATCTCATTTGCCACATCAACCGGTCTTACCCAAACCGAACCCTGCATCATGCCGAATCCTAATTTTTGTAATTTGTACCTTAAAGTATCACGGATTTTCTTGCTGTGTTCAGGGATATCAAAGAGAACCATAGTCCAGCGCCTGCTCCATCCTGATCCGTTGTAAGGTACTTTATTATCCGGTTTGATCATCTTGCGGCGTGCTTTGGATAAGAGGATGAGCCGGCCTTTTTTTTCTTGGATATCAGAATTTTCAAGCAGTTTTTTTATGGTTTTCTCCGTCTCGTTTTTTTTCTGTCTGTTGATTGCTTTAATAATTTCTTTGAGGTCAGCCCGGGTTAAGTTAGGATGATTTTTTAAAATATAAAGAGCCATCTTCTCAATTTGCATACTCGCCTTTCCGCCCCTCGGGTTAATTTTTTCTATTTTCGCAGACGCGGAAAATGATGTCAAGGCGTCGCTCGACTCTGACACGAAAAATCGCTCGATTTCCCCACCGTGGAAATCATCGCTTAACATTCGGTTTTGCTCGTCCCGACGTATCGTCGGGACACCATGGCCGCAAAACCTCATGATGTTTTTCGTTGCCAGAGTCTCGCTTTTAGAGAAAGTTTTGAATCTAGCAATATTTTAGTACGCCTTTAACTACTCCTTGGATGCGCAGTTCATCTGGAAAAACGATTATTGGCTCAAATTCCGAGTTTTCGGGTTGGAGAACAAGGTGGTCTTCTTTGGGGATATATTTTTTGACCGTGGTCTCGTCACCAATCAGAGCGACGACTGTTTCGCCAACTTCGGCGGTGTATTGTTTTTTAACAATGACAATATCCCCGTCCTCAATCCGCGGCGCCATTGAATTACCTTTGATCTTTAATAAATAGATATTGGCGTCCTGTTTTAAAAATCTGGTTGAAATGGGAATCCAATCAAGAATATTTTCTTCAGCCAAGATTCCCGCGCCGCCTGATGACCAGCCGACTAAAGGAACGCGAACTAAATCAGGAGCGGGCTTGTGGTTTTTATCCGCTAAAAGAATTATATTTCGGGCAGATTCTGAGTTGCGCCTGATGTATCCTTTTTTTTCCAGTTGATTTAAGTGATGGCTGACCGCATGAGGCGATTTGACCTTGATTTCTTTGGCGATCTCGCGAATCGTCGGCGCCTCGCCAGACTCATCTTGTGAGCGCTTAATGATTTCTAAAATTCGCGTTTGTTTTTTGGAAAGAGTTATCATTTTTTCCTCCTTTACCCTGTTAAATGCCCTGTGGGCAATCCCGACGATGTCGGGATTATTTAACAGGGTGAATTATACAAATTATTATTCAGTAATTTTAGTATAAATAATTAAAAATTTCGTGTCAATATTGACAGAATAAATTATTATACTATAATACGATTAGTCGTCGTAGGATTCCCGCATTACGCATTAAGGAGTGACGCAGTGAGAGGCAAGGTCAAGTGGTTCGACGCACAGAAGGGCTACGGCTTTTTGGAGCCGCCCCCTGGGACTAGTGAGGACGTCTTCGTCCACTTCTCGCAGATCAGAGTGGAGGGGTACAAGACGCTTGCGGAGAAAGAGGAGGTGGAGTACGATTTGGCGAAGGGTGATCGCGGCCCCAAGGCCGAGAACGTCAGACGGCTACAAACCGTCACCGAAGAGAGGTGAAAGCTATGACTGGGAAGGTCGTCGGTGTTATTATCCAGATTCACGGCGAAAAGTTTGTTCGTCTTGGCATCGTGCCGCCTGATAACCCTTCAACTGACTTCAAGATCGGCGATCTGGTCGCGTGCGATCCTCAAATCGGTCGGAATGTCTCCAACGTCAGGGTCATCTCCGACGACCAAGCCGAAGAGGAGCTCAATTGTTATCTCGACAAAGTAAGGAGGATTGCTAGGTAGTCTTGAGCATTGCCACAATCGGACGGGTTGAGAAGCTTGGCACTCATTGTGCCCTTCTCTGTCCTACCCGTCCGATTTTTAATTTTTCACCCCGCTACAACTCCTTCCTGCTTATTGAATTACATTCAATCACGCAGGAGCGTCGTTTACGGGGTCTGCGAGGTGAACCGCGATTCACCTCTTGACTTTTTTCAAAATCGCCTCAAACTCTTTCAAGAGCTTGAAATTAGCATTTAAAGAGTAGTACGTTCTTGTCTTAGTGCGGTTGATCGTCAAAAAACCGATTCTAACCAACCTCTCAAGTTCATACTGAATTGAGCCCAATGATTCTTTGAGTTTAACGCAGAGTTCGGTTTGGTAATACTCTTGGCGAGAATTCTCGATGAAGAATTTGATAATCTTGGCCTGGGTTTTTGAGGCAAAAATATCCGCCAGTTTGATTTTATTAACCATAGCCCTCCTTTATTATTAAATCCAAAATTCAAAGCACTAAATTCTAAACAAATTCAAAGCACAAAATTTAAATGTTCAAAACGGTTTTTTGAATTTTGATTTTTTGTCATTTAATATTGTTTAGGATTTGTGATTTTGTATTTTGAATTTCGCTGTTCTTATTATACCACATAATTTTTTTGTAAAGAAAATAGAAAGAAACGACAAAGACCAAAAGCAGAAAGATTTGGTTGGCGTAATAATTAAATGTCTTGTCTTCAAAATCTTTGAAATTATCAATTATGAAATTTAAGAGCGAATAAAAGGTCAGGGCAAAAAAAGTTGACCCGCCTTTGATATTAAGAAGATTTTTTCGAAACAAGAGAAGGATAGCCACAAGAAGGAATAAGCCGATTGAATAATAGGCAGAGATGGGATGGCGCGTGATGCCATCAACAGTAATTCCCCAGGGGATATCAGTTAATTTTCCCAAGTGGTCATTAACGAGAGTGCAGCCAATTCGAGCGACAGCAAAAGCAAGGGCAATCGGAAGAACAAACATATCCGCATACTTCATCGCGTCAAGTTTGTTCTTTTTGGCATAAATGATACTGCCAAAAATAGCTAAAATCAGCCCGCCGTATGAAGCCAGCCCCCCATCCCAGATACGGATTATTTCAATTGGGTTTTGGAATTGTTGGGGTTCGAGAAAGATAAACAAGAGCCGGCTGCCGATAAAGCCAAGGATGATGGAGATAAGGGAAATATTTAAGACGTGGTCAAAATTAAGCTTTTCTTTTTTAGCGAGATACCAAGCTAAAATTAATCCTAAAATTATCCCGATTGAGACCAAGAGTCCCCAAGTGTAAATGGTCAGAGGACTAATTTGAATAGTGATAGTTGGATTTAAAATAATAGCAAACATACTTTAATCTTAACGCAATCTCAAAATTTTTCAACCTAATTATTAAATACACGACTTTTCCCACGATCGTGGCAAAAGTCGTGTATTTTGTGATGAGAGTAAAACTGACTATTTCACTAATTTATTCCCCACATTTGTCCACTCCTCTACTCCGCCAAAAAGAACGCGGAAGTTTTTGTATTTGGCGGTGTCTAAAATCATGACCGCCTCTCCCGCTTCTTCGCAGGAAAAATTCTGGCAGTACAAAACAACCTCTTTTTCGCGCGGGATCTCTCCTATTCGGCCAATCAATTCTTTGTTTGGTATAGAAATAGCAGTGCGCAGGTGCCCATTGTCAAATTGTTCATAAGGGCGTAAGTCATAAATAAAAACTTCTTTTCCCCACTTAATTTTTGAGCGAAGTTCGTCCGCTTGGATGACCGATTGCTCTAACCCTCCTAAATTTATTTTTAGGGGCGCCACTTTCCTTTTTTCCAAATAAGATCCAAGATAGAGGCCAATTAAAAAAATCAAAAGAAAAGAAGCGATAACCGTGCCCATCTTAATTATTTTTTTATAATTTATTTTTTTTAATCTAATCATACCTGGCCTCGAAGTTTCATCGCCTCGACGATTCGTTTGAGAGCGACAATATAAGCCGCATCTCGAAGCTTGATCTTAAGCCGTTCCGCCTCATCCCAAACATTATCAAAAGAATTGTCTAAAATTTCTTTTAATTCTTCTTTTAGCTCTTCTTCTTTTATTTTTAGCCCTGATCTGTTCTCTCTCCACTCAAAATAAGAGGCGATCACTCCGCCTGAATTGGCGAGAATATCCGGCACCACGATTATTTTATTCTTCTCTAATATTTTATCCGCCTCGATAGCCGTCGGGCCATTGGCGAGTTCAAGAATAATTTTAGCTTTAATTTTTTTGGCATTTTTTTTAGTAATTACGTTTTCCAGCGCCGCCGGCGCCAAAATATCGCATTTGGTCGTTAGCAGTTCGTCATTGGTAATCGTTTTAGATCCCTTGAGGCCGACCACGCTGCCGGTCTTTTTCTTCCATTCTAAGGCGTAATGCGGATCAATGCCGCGAGGATTCAATATTCCACCGGTCGAATCAGAAATGGCAATTATTTTATAGCGGCTATGGTAAGTAAGATCAGCCAAGTGCGAGCCGACATTGCCAAAACCCTGGATCGCGATTGTTAGATTTTTCTTGATATCTAATTTTTCAATCAATTTATCGAGCACGAATTTGCCGCCTAAGCCGGTCGCCTCATCTCTAATCTTGATTCCTCCCAGCTCAACTGGTTTTGAGGTGACGACTGCCGGCACATTAAATCCTTTAATTTTAGAGTATTCATCCATAATCCAAGCCATAATCTGTGGGTTGGTGCCAACATCAGGCGCGGGGATATCAATCTCGGGACCTAAAAATTTGGCTATTTTTCGCGTAAAGGCGCGGGTGATAATTTCTAAGTTATTACTACTTAATTTTTTCGGGTCAATCGCGATCCCGCCCTTAGCGCCGCCAAAAGGAATGCCAGCCAGCGAGCACTTGAGCATCATCCAGCCGGCGAGG
>JAHJRZ010000071.1 GCA_018830605.1 Patescibacteria group bacterium
TTCTTGGCGCCGATCAAATCGCATACTTTGCCCGCGATCATCAAGGTCGAGACCATGGCCAAAACATGGGCAGTGACTACCCATTGGCTAAGACTGACGCTTATTTTAAAATTAGAGGTAATTTTGGGCAGAATTATATTTACGCCCGTAGTATCAATGGCGCCTAAGAGGTCAGCCAGACCGACGGCGGCGAGGATCAGCCAATTTTTTTTCATGTTGTTTATTTACTTTTTCTGCTTGAGCTAATTCTGGATCCAACGAAATTATATAAGGGTTTCCCGTAATTTTTTGCCCCAAAGATATTTTTTTTATCAGATTGACGACAATTGACGAGAGCATCTGGGCGGCGATAATCGGCTGGGGAAAGTGCTTTATCTCTCCCTTTAATAATTTATCAACCACCGGATAAAGATAAGCGGGAATGTACTTCATCGTATGATTCAAAAAGCGGCTGTAAAAATCTTCTTGGATTATAGTGGCCGCGCTTTTATTTTTAGGGTACCCCAAGAGTTCCTTATATGTTTTTCCATCGGGGCGATAAACAATAACTAAACTGCCAAAGCCCATATCATAAGGAGAGATGATGTACTTTTTATTCTTTCTCGCTTCTTGGTGCAGAGCCAAAATCGCCTGACCGTCTTCCGGGTCGATCGTATCAACTACAATATCAACGCCCTTTAGTAAACTTTTAACATTATTAATCTTCACAAACCTAGGCATTACTTTGACCTTTACCCCGGGATTAATGCTTAGAAGTTTATTTTTTAAAGCAATCGCTTTGTTTGTTTCCACATCATTTTTGACATACTCCTGGCGATTGAGATTTGAAATCTCGACCTTGTCTCCGTCAGCCAAAACAAAATTGGCAAAACCAAATCTGGCAGAGGCAGCAGCCACCACCGAACCCACTCCGCACCCGGCAATTAAAATTCTCGTGTCTTTGATCTTTTCTTGCTCTTCAGCAGTTAAAAGACCAGTGTTTCTTGAGGTTAGTTCCGAATAATAATTTTTTAGCACGAACATACGATTAATTATTAATAGCCATATCCTACCACAAACTAAAAATTAAGTCAACTTTGGGGGGCGGGATTTTGATTAAGTTATTTAAAACAACCCAATATCTCATTCTGTTCTGGGTTTAAAATTATTTTAAAGTAAATACGAAAAATTTGACAATTAAAGAATAATTTGGTTTAATGTATTCGTAGTTCGTACCTATCACTAAGGAAAGGAGAAACGGCCATGGGGAAGCGGACATTCAAGATCCTCGTCAAGTCGACGAACACCGGCAGTAGGATGTCGATGCTCAGCAAGGACTCCTGCTGCGGCGCTCGCAAGTAGCGAGCCCACTCAACCCAGGTGGGAAGGGCGGGTTCAATCGCCCTTCCCACTTACCCAAAGGATCAGAGAGGAGAAGAGCGTTGAAACTCTCGTCTTTTTTGTTGTTAGCTCCTTCAACGAATGGCAACGTCATCGTCAGACAAACCCATACTGGGAGCGTCATCGAAATCGATCCCGAATCAGCAACGTGGCTGCAATCGGGGGATTTCGACCAGTTTCCGGCTGATGCAATCAGCGATCTCGTCTCGCTAGGCATCATTCACGACGACACCGTTGACGAGAAGGCCGAGTTCCTGAAGCACTACTCGCAAACCTGGGATGGGTTAGGTACATTCCTGTTGCATCTCGTCCCGACAACCAACTGCCAGCTCGACTGCGTCTACTGCTATGAGGATGGAATTGACCGGACCAAGGTCGTCTCAGACAACAAGATCCCCGAGATACTATCGTGGATTGACAGCTACCTCGCCGCAAACGAGCTGCACCTCATGCGGATAGTCTGGCACGGAGGAGAACCGCTCCTTTACCCAAACAAGCTCCGCGACACCATGCCTAGTCTGCTGGAGATTGCGGAAAGGAGAGGCATTCCTCTCGAGACCCAGGTCGTCACAAACGGGGTAATGGCTACGGCCGATATCCTGGAGTTCCTGTCTGGCTACAACCTTGGCAGACTCCAGATTACCCTCGACGGGCCGCCAGAGGTTCACGACTCAAGACGTTATCGGCGCGGCACAAAAGCCGGTTCATTCGCCGAGATCCACAGCAACATGCTGGCCGCACTGAATCAAGGATTCGTCCAGAGGATCGACGTCCGGGTGAACCTGGACATCCAGAACCAAGGGAAGCTCGAAAGATTGTTCGCCATTTTGGCCGCTGATGGAGTCCAGGACAATATTCATCTGTCTCTGGGCATCATCACGAACACCCTACCAAACGAGAGCTGCTCCGGCGGCGCCAATAACTACTTCGATGTTTACGGCTTTTCGGAAGACCAAGCAGTGGAAGAGTACCTTAAGGTGGCCGCACTGGCAAAGTCCTACGGATTCCAGCCTCCAGGCGAACTGATTGTAGGACCGTGGTGTGTTGCGCGCCATCCACATGCCTGGACAGTAGGCCCCGACGGCGAGATCTACAAGTGCCTGAGCACCGTAGGCCGGCCGGAACATGTGGTTGGTCATCTTCCCGAAGTACCCAGCAATGATGCGGTGACCAGTTACACACTTCGCAGAATCGCTGACTGCCTAGACCAAGGCTGTAATATGGTCCCCATCTGTGGCGGCGGCTGCCTCTTCGAGGAGAAAGTCAATGGAACGACGAATTGCCCCAAGGCGTTGCTTCAAAGAGTCAATGCCGGTTTACTCACCCTCGAGCACGGGCAGTAAGATCCCCGCGTGGACGAGTATGAGCGCCAACTCGCCACGGCAATATGGACACCAGACCGACCCCTTGCACAGCTAGTCTCGTGTAAGGGGATCTTTTTTTTCAAGAAATAATCTATAATGAAGACGAAATAATTTTCCTTAACTATGTGGCAAATAAAAAAATCCCGACATTATATTTTCCATTATTTCCCAAATTCGCTAGCCGAGAAGGAAATCAAGGAAATTGTTAAAAACCAGGAAGCTACCTACTTCGAGATCCTGGATTTTTTGGGTGTTAAAAACAACAAGATAATCAATTATTTTCTATACCCGGATAACAAGATTAAGGGCGAAATGATGGGTGACGATGGTAATGGCAACACCGTCCGGGATAAATTCGAAGTTCATGCCGTATATAAACAAGACATCAAATGCATCGGCGCCCATGAGGACACTCATCTTTTGTCTCTTCCCCTTGGACTTTCTGTCGAATTATTCCGTGAAGGATTAGCAGAGTTTATGAGCAAGACATGGCATCATAAGTCACATAACTTTTGGGTGCGAAAATATTTGACCGAAAATAAGATTCCTGACTTGTCTGTTATTATCGATGATGAGAAATGGGATAAAATTGATGATATGGTTTCTTACCCATGCGCTGGCTCTTTTGTTAAATTTTTAATCAGGAAATTTGGCAAAGAAAAATTTTTTGAGCTATATAAAAATATGAATCCAAGGAAAGGACCTCAAAATAATCTCAAAAAAGTTTTTGAAATGACTGGAAAAACAATATTTGAACTCCAAAGGGAGTGGGAACGTAAAATAAATACATAAATTTTTGAAATAATTTATTTATTTAGAACCAGTCTCGGTTTTGTCCGATGGCCATCTTCTTCAAAAGGGCCTGTTCCATTTTCGAATATTTGTATCTCTGGGTCTGCTGATTTTAAGTCATCGCGAAACGAGCCTTTATAGTCTAAATTTGAATTAAATAGTTGTTTTAATATCAAATCATGATATCTTTTTTTCTTGAACTCTAGTTGTTTCTTAGTATAGGAAACGCCGGCTTTGAGCTCCAATAAAACATAAAATATCTGGTGTTGCTCTTTATCGAAGTCAGTTGCAATTTAAAGCTGTGCACATCTTTTATCTGGCCGTTGAAAAGAACTGGGGCGATCTGCTCCGGATAGATATTAGCCCCGCCAATAATGACGGTATCGTCGCGTCTGCCAAAACAATAAACAAACGGCTGCTGCCAAATGACATTTCTTGATAATCCTTTTTTATTTAATAATTTTTTATAATCTGTTAATTCTTTTATACTTATATTTTTTACCATTTTTTTATTAAGATTTTTTCCCCGCTGGCTTTAAGTAAAGGTAAAAATTCTTTTATCCTTCTTGCAGTCCCTGGGGAGATATTTTTTGGTAAATTATTAAATTTAAAATATTTTGCCTTCTTAATTTCCAGATCACAAGGTTTAATCTCAAATCTTTTTTTAGTGAATGTGTAATAAATTAATATTTTATCTCGTTTACCTTCGTAATTATTAAAATATTTCCCTAATAAAATAAATTTTTGTTTTTTAAAAATGATGCCGGTCTCTTCAAATAGTTCTCTTTTTAGAGCATTAATTGGTTTTTCATTTATACCAAAACCGCCGCCGGGCAAAACCCATTTAGAGTAATTAATATTTTTAACTAATAAAATTTTATCTTGATAACAAATAATTACTCTGACGCCAAATGTATGAGGCCTAAAAATTTTCCAATAGAACTTTAATCCTTTATTTACAACCTGAAAAAAAATACTTTTCATATCTACTCTACATTTATACCACAAACTAAAAATTAAGTCAA
>JAHJRZ010000072.1 GCA_018830605.1 Patescibacteria group bacterium
CCTTCGCCTTCGGCAGCCTCGCAATGACAGAATACGTAAGTCCTGTATAATAATAATTTGAAAGGAGATAAGATGATTTCAGAAAATAATTATGAAGAAGCGCAGACTTATCAGGATCCGTATAATCCGAGTGAGCTCGAGCAGAAACATGTACCCATCCTTGAGCCGAATACGGTCTCGGTTAAAGTGACGGTCGGCGAAGTCAAACATGTGATGGAAGCCAATCACTGGATCCAGTATATTGAGCTTTTTGCTGATGGCGAGTCGGTCGGCCGAATTGACCTTCAGCCGGGCGAAGAGCCAGAGGCAGAATTTGAAGTTGATGTTCCAAAGACCAAAAAATTATCTGCCCAAGCGTTATGCAACCAGCACGGCTTGTGGGAGAATGAGATAAATCTAAAATCCAACAATGCAAAAAGTTAAAATTTACACTTCGCCGACTTGCGCTTATTGCGAGATGGCGAAAGATTGGTTCAAAGAAAAAAAAATTAAATATAAAGAGGTTGATGTAGCAAAAGACCCGAGTGCCGCCGCAGAGCTTATCAAAGAATCCGGCCAGATGGGCGTGCCGGTAATTATCTTAGGCTTGGGCAAGGATAAAAAAGTAATTACTGGTTTTGACCAAGGGAAATTAGAGGAGCTATTGAAATAAAAAATTAATATTGTCATTCCGGGTTTATTCCGAGTTTATTCCGGGATCTGAAGAACAGCCAGCTGTTTTTTATTCCCCACTCTTTTCAAACGATCGTGGCAAAAGACTGGGATAATTATTCTTTAGGATTGAGTTCATTTTTAAACATTTTGACTAGATGATTTTTGATGTCGCTCTTTTCAATTATCAGGTAGGCTACATATTTTTTAACTTTGTAGTAAGTAATAGCTTTTTCTATTTTATCGGCCTCTATAAATGGACAGGCCCATAGACTTTTTTGAACTTGTTTAAAACCGATTCTTTTAATTGAGCGTCTAAAATTATCTCTTCTTACTCTTAATTTTTCAGGGATATCAAAAGAAAGCATCCGCCATTTTCCATCAGTTTTCTCTCCCTCGGAATTTTCTAATAATTTTATTTGTCCTTTTTCAGTTAATTTTATACTGATTTGGTTCTGTTTTCTTTTTATTTTGATATATCCGACTTCATTCATTCTTTTTAGGTGTTCAAATAGTCTTTCTGACTCGAGCAATCCACCATATTTTAATCTTCGCCTCAAGCCCTTTTGGTCAACAAAAGAACGAGCTAAGACTTCAGCCGAATAAGCGATTGCTTTAAGGATGCTTAATGTGATTTGTTTGGCTTTTCTTTTTTTGTCTTTTTTCATTATTTACTATTTATTATTATATCTAATAATCCTACTCTTTTCAAACGATCGTGGTAAAAGACTGGGGGTGCTTGGTTGCTCTTTCTGTGGTGTTGGGTTAAAATTGTTAATAATTGGGTGGCGATCACAAGCTACATTTAATACAAAAATTAAGATGATTAAGTTTTATAATACTCTTACCCGTAAAAAAGAGGAATTTAGGCCCCTTAAAGATAATGAGGTTGGAATTTATACTTGTGGGCCCACGGTCTATGATTACGCCCACCTTGGCAATTTAAGAACTTATATTTTTAGCGATGTCTTGCGCCGGACTTTAGAACTTGCCGGCTTAAAAGTCAAGCAGGTGATGAATATTACTGATGTGGGACATCTGACCTCTGATGAAGATACGGGTGAAGACAAGATTGAAAAAGGAGCCAGACGCGAAAAAAAGACACCGCAAGAGATTGCTGATTTTTATACCCGGGTATTTCTCTCTGATCTTAAAAAATTAAATATTAAAGTTCCCAAACTTCTTCCTAAAGCAACCGACCATATAAAAGAAATGATAGTAATGATAGAAAAGATAGAAAAGAACGGCTATGCGTATCAAACGCGTGATGGAGTCTATTTTGATACGGCTAAACTTAAAAATTACGGCCAGCTCTCGCGCCAAAAAATGGATTTGGAACGCCGAGCGCGGGTCAAAAAAATAAAAGGCAAAAAAAGCCCGCATGATTTTGCCCTGTGGCTGAAGGCAGTGGGTAAGCACCAAAATCATCTTTTGGTTTGGGACTCGCCCTGGGGCAGGGGTTTCCCGGGCTGGCA
>JAHJRZ010000073.1 GCA_018830605.1 Patescibacteria group bacterium
CTCTATGGGAAAAAGAAGAGTAGAAATTATTATCAAAGGTCAAGTTCAGGGCGTTTTTTTTCGCCAAAAGACAAGAGAGAAGGCCGATAAACTCGGTCTTTTTGGTTGGGCGAGAAATGAGGCCGATGGGTCAGTCAAAATTGTGATTGAAGGCGAGGAAGAGAAAATTAAAGAATTAATAAAATGGCTAAGAATCGGCCCGAGATTTGCTCGGGTTGATGAAGTCAAAGTCAAATGGCAAAAAGCCAAGAACAAGTTCTCTCGATTTATAATTATTTGAGGTTGTGGTTGTTCTTATTGCTTGCTATAATTGATAAGATGAAACAGAAGATTAGAAAAGCGGTCGTGCCGGTCGCGGGTTATGGCACCCGATTTTTGCCCGTCGTTAAAACTATTCCCAAAGAAATGCTGCCCGTCTTGAATAAGCCGGTGATACAATTGATTGTGGAGAATTTAGTAGAGGCGGGCATCAAGACGATCGTCCTCGTCACCAGCTCAAGCAAGAGAGCGGTGGATGATTACTTTGATTCTCATTTTGAGCTGGAGAATAAATTAAAAGAAGCAGAAAAAGAAAAAGAGCTCTCTGAAATTAAAAAGGTGGCTAAACTTGCGAATATAATTTATGTCCGACAAAAAGAGATGAAAGGAAATGGCGATGCCATCCTCTGCGCCAAG
Source organism: Patescibacteria group bacterium (assembly GCA_018830605.1). Taxonomy (GTDB): domain Bacteria; phylum Patescibacteriota; class UBA1384; order JAHJRZ01; family JAHJRZ01; genus JAHJRZ01. The sequence goes on from JAHJRZ010000073.1 coordinate 676, forward strand.
GAAGCGATCGGCAACGAACCATTTATTGTTACTTGGGGAGATGGTTTTTCTTATCTTAATGGTGATAATGAATTTTCGGAAATAATTAAAGAATATGAAAAATACCAGTCGATTATAATGTCTGGTTATATCACCGACAAAAAAGAAGATACAGAAAAATATGGTTATATTCGAGGCAAAAAATTAAAAGACGGGATGGTTAAAGCTGAAAAGATTATTGAAAAGCCGGGACCTATGAATGCGCCTTCCAATATCGCGATTGTTTCAGGTTTTCTTTTTACTCCAGATTTTTTTGGGGCTTTAGAGAAAGTTAAAGTTAAGCCGGGCAAAGAATTAGTTTATGTTGATGGATTAAATTATTTAATGGAAAAGGGTAAAGACGTCTACGTCAAACCAATGAGAAGTGTATATTATGATTGCGGCAATATCTTGGATTGGCTAAAGACCAATGTTGATTTTGCCCTGAAAAGAGATGATATTAAAGATGATTTTAAAAAATATTTAATTGAAAAAATAAAATAGCAGAAGGAGTTTGTTATGCGTTCAAAATTTATCTTATCTATTATTTTAATCTTGGCCTTGTCTTTGCCATTAACCGGCGCTCTGTGCAAGAGCCAAAAGAGCAAGGTGCCGAATGTACAAGCCGCGATTAAGGTTTGGCTGATTGATCAGGATAAAAAGGCCTTTGATGATTTAGTCTTAAATTATAAATCGTCAGAGGGCAAGAGCAGTGTTAATTTTGAATTTATTGAGAAAGATAAAGATCAGGCCGCTTATGAAAAAGAGTTGATTGATGCTATTGCGGCTAAGAACGGCCCGGATATTGCGCTGATCCGGGAAGATTGGGTGGCCAAGCATTATGATAAATTAGTCCCGCTCTCACCTGTTGAGGATCAATCACAAGATGATTTAGCTAAAGAATTTAAAGATACTTTTGTTAATGCAGTGGGAGAAAAAGTGATTTATGATAATAAGGTTTACGCTCTGCCTATAAAAATGGATACGCTCGCCCTTTATTACAATACCAAGCATTTTGAAGAAGCTAATCTTAATAGCGCGCCCAAGAATTGGAATGAATTTGTCTATGATGTAAAACAGCTGACCAAGCGCGACCAGTTCGGCAATCTCACCCGCTCCGCTGTGGCTCTCGGCACCTCAAACAATGTTGACCACGCGCAAGATATTCTCTATACTCTGATGATCCAGAACGGGACCAAGATGACGAGCGAGGACAGAAAGAGCGCCACCTTTAACACTTCAATCACCAAGGCCTCGGGCGAGGTCTACTATCCCGGCACTAACGCCTTAGATTTTTATAATTCTTTTGCTAATCCAGCTAAAGAGACCTACACTTGGAACAGCTCCCAGCCAAATTCAATTCGCGCTTTTGCTGACGGCAAGGTCTCGATGATCTTTGATTACAGCTATCGGCAAGAAGAAATTTATAATTTAAATCCCACTTTTCGTTTTACGACAGTAGCGATGCCCCAGATTAAAGATACTTCAAGTCCCTCGACCTACCCTTATTTTTTTTCTTATGCGGTGACCAATAATTCAGCGCATAGCGATATTGCTTGGGATTTTATTAAATTTCTCTCTCGCACTTCGAGCTCGATCAAAAAAGACAAGGCTAAGGAGTATTATTCCGGGATGAGCGAGGGTTCGTCAGTCTTCCAGGGCCAGCCTTATATCGCCCGCACTTTTTATAAATCTCGGGAACCGGAAAAGGCGGATGCGCTCTTCCAAACAGCAATTAAGAATGTAGTTGGAGGCCAGCCCTTGCAAGCGGCCTTAGACAGCGCTTCAGCCGAGATGACCTCGATTTTGCAGACGAAAGGATAGGGAGGAAGATGGCAAAACGAATAATAACTTTTTTTATCATTTACTGCGTAGTAATTACGGCCTTGTTTTTGGCCCTTCCGACTCAAGCTCAAATTATTGATAATGCACCTAAAGATGAAGGCGGGGTGGGTTTAGGCGCGCCGATCGGCACTACAAGTGAGCCCAAAAGTTTCGCTGATTATACCAATCTTGTTTATCAGTTCGCGGTCGTCATCGGCATCTCGCTCGCGGTCTTAATGATTATTTTTAGCGGCTATAAGTATATGAGCTCAGCCGGAGATCCCCAGAGTTTGGCTGAAGCTAAAGAGATCTTAATCGGCGCCATCGTGGGCTTAATCTTGATTCTTTTGACGCGCCTGATTCTGGCGTCGATCGATCCCTGTCTTTTGGAATTTCCCCGCAGCGCGCCGGATATTAACGTCCCCGCTTCCACCGATAAAAATTGTTTAAAATGAAAAAAATATTTAAAAGTAAGTTGTCATTGCGAGGAGCCGAGGCGACGAAGCAATCCCAACAGCCCGTCAAGAGATTGCCGCGCCACGCCTGCGGCGTGGCTCGCAATGACAATCTGCACCATATCTCAAAAATAATATTTGGTTTTTTATTCCTTGTCCTTTTCGCCATCCCGACTTTGGCGCTCGCTTTAAGCGAGAGCCAAGTGCAGGTGCCTTCAATTTATATTCAAACCTCTGCCCTGCCCGCGGCTCCGGCGACAGTAAACTTCCCTTTGAAATTTACGGTTCAGGGCTCTGCCAATGAGCTCAAAGATATTAAAATGGTTAAGCTTTCTGTCCAGACGATCTGTGCTGGGACATTCGGTTTTCATCTGCAAGAGGGTAATTTTCAGCCGACCGCAGACGATTATCAAGACGGAAAGATTGAGGGCTCGCTTAATTATCAGCCAACCCAGAACAATAGCTGTGATGGCAAGAGAAATATAATTATTTATTTTTGCAACCAAGTAAATAATAAGTGTCTTTATTTATCAACAGAAAAAGATTATTTGCTGGCCAAGATTGAGAAAGAGGGAGTGATTGAGATCGGTGATAATCCGCCGGACGACGACAACCCCCCTGATGACGTCAATCCTCCGGGAGATAATAACCAGCCCCCGGCTGATCAAGACGGCGGCTATGACCCTTTGCTTCCGGGCGAGGGAAAGTTTTTAACCATTTGGGATCTGCTCGCGCGGATCGTTCAGATTATGCTCGCTCTGGCCGGAGTGGTGGCTGTCGGCGCAGTCGTTATCGGCGGGTACCAGTATATGAGCTCAAGCGGCATCCCGGATAAGGCGCAGATCGCCAAATCCACTATTACTTATGCTATAATTGGCTTGATTTTAGTAATGATTATGTATGCCATAATGAGATTTGTCCTGCCGATACTTGGCGTCAGCAGAGAAGTAATTTGGTTTTAATATGTTAAATAAAATTTTATACTTAATTACTCCTAAAGCCCACGCCCAAGAGAGTGTAATGGGTGAATTCAGAAATCTTGTCTGCCCGGATATAATCAATACTAATCCTGACTGCAAAGATATGACCGGCAATGACGCTCTTACTTGCTGTATGACTCATCTTGATTTGAGTGATACAATAGTTTTAGTTAATGTTTTGGTGCGCATCGCCTTTGGCTTGGCCGGCATTATTGCCTTGATTTATTTGATATACGCTGGTTATCTTTATATGACCTCGCTCGGCAACCCAGATTCCCAAGCCGCGGCCAAGAGTAAATTACTGCATACTGTTTTGGGCTTGGTAATTATCATCGTCGCCTATTTATTGGTCGCCTTTATTTTGGAGACCGTGGGCCCGCCC
>JAHJRZ010000074.1 GCA_018830605.1 Patescibacteria group bacterium
CGGGTGATAATTTCTAAGTTATTACTACTTAATTTTTTCGGGTCAATCGCGATCCCGCCCTTAGCGCCGCCAAAAGGAATGCCAGCCAGCGAGCACTTGAGCATCATCCAGCCGGCGAGCGCCTTGACTTCGCCGAGATTAACAAAGGGATGATAGCGCAAGCCGCCCTTATACGGCCCAAGCGCCGAATTATATTGCACGCGAAAGCCCTTAATTTTTTTGCCTTTAAAATTAAAATTAACCGTAATTACTTTTTCTGGAGTTGAGAGTCTTTTGATTATTTTTTGGTCTAATTTTAAAATCTCCCCAGCGCTGACGAGTTCTTTTTTAAAATTGAGAAAAGGACTTTGCATCAGAGATATTTTTTTAGCTCATTAATAATACTATCTTTATCTAAATTCCCGGAATATTCAACCCCATTAATGTAGATAGTGGGCGTGTGATCAAGACGCAGATCCTCGCCTTCGATCTGATCTTTATAAACCGCATCTTTATATTTTTTATCCTGCATTTTTTGATCAAAATCGTTTCGACTAAATCCAAGAAATTCGGCAATACTTAAAATTTCCTCTTTCGAGATTTTATCCTGATTGGCAAAAAGAGCGTCGTGCATTTCCCAAAACTTGCCAGACTCCCCGGCAACTTCAGAAGCAATTGCCGCGTCAAAGGCGAATTGGTGGTTTGGCAAGGGGAAGTGGCGGTAAGCAATGGCCACCTCATTTGGATAGACCTGGTAGACCTCGTCAAGACTTGAGGAAGCATAACTGCAAGCCGGGCACTGATAATCAGAATATTCGATAATTGAGACTTTAGCCTCTCTTTTGCCCTTGATCCAGTCGTCGTCACGAATTGATAAAACGGCTGAATTCTCGATTGTAGGCGATTGGCTCGAACCATTTCTGTTTTGCGAATCCTTTTTAACTAAAAAATAGACTCCGCCGATAATAAGTACTAAGACCACGATCGTGCCGATGATTCTGATTAATTTTTGCTTTTTTTCTTCCATAAAAAATATTAGTCCTTTCTTTTTATTTCTTATTTTTGTTGATGTAATCGTATGCGCAGAGAGCTGCTTTGGCTCCGGCCCCGGCAGAAATTACAATCTGTTTATAAGGAATATCAGTCACATCACCGGCGGCAAAGATGCCGGGCGCGGAGGTCTCTCCGTAGGCGCGAATTTTTATCTGATTTAACTCATCAATCTCGACTAAGTTTTTAAATAATGACGGATTGACCTCGTATCCGATCTCCACAAATAATCCTTTGATTTTAATTTCTGATTTTTTATTTGTTTGGTTATTAATGATAACCGCGCTTTTGAGAAAATCATCGCCCTTCAGCTCTTTTATTTCTGAATTGAGCAGAAATTTAGCATTTTTTGCTCTTTTAAATTTTTCTACCCGATACTCTTCAGCTCGAAATTCTTTGCGGCGATGAATAAGATAAACTTTTTTGGCGATTTTAGTAAGTAAGATTGCCGCGTCAAACGAAGAATTGCCTCCGCCGACGACAGCCACAATTTTATCTTTAAATAAAGGCGCGTCGCAGGTGGCGCAATAAACAACTCCGTGTCCGGCAAATTTCCCCTCACTTGGAATATTAAGGCGCCGAGGTGTTTTTCCCAGCGCGAGAATTATTGCTTTGGCTTGATAATTACTTTTGGAGCTTTTTATTTTAAAGATATTTTTTTCTTTTTTGATTTTTTCAACGCGGTCAAAAATAATTTTGGCTCCGAACTTTTTCGCCTGCTCGGCAAACTTTTTCATTAGCTCAATCCCGGATTTTTTTGCTGAACCCGGATAATTCTCAACTTCCGAAGCCATGGCCGCTTGGCCGCCCAAATTGACCGTTAAGACGAGCGTCTTCATCTCTCGGCGCGCAGAGTAGATCGCGGCCGCAAGTCCGGCCGCTCCCCCACCAATAATAATTACGTCGTAATTATTCATAAGCTTTCTTCGGGCTTAATTCCATCACGATTAATGTTCTGCTGGGTGTGATCTTTGAGATCGCCGTCTCCTTTTCCCTCGCAGTCGAGGCAGACACCTTCTTTTTCTTTAGAATGGTTAGCCTCGGTTAATTCATCACCGCAAATTTTGCACACTCTGATCTCTCCTTCATTTTTTGTCCCGCCTGCCGGAGGAACAGGAGGAGACTTCATTTGGTCAGTCATAATTTATCCCGTTAAATTTGGCCCAGCCAACTCCGACGCCGTCGGAGATTTAACTGGGATTATTTTTTAGATTTATTTTTTTTCAGCTCTCTCGCGGCTGCGTTCGGCCATTTTGCGCTTGGAGAGCCCTATTTTGTGAACCGCAAATTCGCTGGCGCGGTTGGCATAATATACCACCAAAACAATGATTATCGTCACCATAACAGCATAGATAAATTTTGCCCCGACCTCGGTTGACTGAATAGGGATTAGCTTGAATAGTCCCTGTATAGCGTCGTTCCAAGCAAGCGCCGCCACCAAGCCAAAACCAGCCGCCAAGAGTGTGGTCACCTTGCTGATAAATTCAATCTTAACATCTTTTTCCTTTTTGGTTTCCCGTTTAGGCATACTGCGCTCATTATATAGTTTTACCTATAAATTATGCAAGTCTTGACAAAATAAATAGAGTATGCTATAATGACAACAGTTAGATTGGGTTCGCCTGATCTGGCAATCTCTACGAAGGAGGTCTTCCTGATGACACGAAACCTTGGGAGGACAAGTTGTGATCGGTGTGGTCATCCGGTCGTGAAGCTGGATAGTGAGCCTAGGCTGATCACGAGGAAGGAGGCCGGCATCGACTTCGACATGTTCGAAGGCCTGATGGTTGCGGAGGCCCACTGTCCCATCTGCAAGGCCAAGTATCTGGCCTGGGTCGACGAGACTCAGACCTCATACTACGGTCATCCCATGGGATCGATCACGCACCCGAATCGAGTGCCAGAGGGCTACTTCGATCTGTCATACGAGTCGACCTTCAACAACAGACCAAGCGAGCACGACATCATCTACAACGTCTTGGTCGACGAAGTCCCGAACATCATCACAACGTTCTCGTCAGGCGTGGTAGTTATTCAGACCGTCAAGGTGGTACGGCTGACGATAGGGGCCGCGGTCTGACCCGAGACACAAGAACGGGCGAGGGTTCGTGGAGGAATAAGTTAGAGTGGCTTCGCCACTCATCAATAACTTATTCCATCTTTCCACAACCCCCGCCCGTTTTCTATTTAGCAAATGATTTTTCAGGTTAAAAAGATACTACAAAAATCGCAATTGCGGTAAACGTAGTATGTTAATTGATTTATATTTTTGCGTCTAATTGAGTTAGAGTTCTAGTTTCTTTTTGATATCCCCTATTTTATTAAACGGAATGGGATAATCTTTTTTTATTTTGATGGTGGCTTTGGTCGTTGCCATTTTTTTGGGATCGAAGCTTAAAATATCTTTGTTCTCTACTGGCCGCGAGGTCAAACTCGTCGCCGGATGGACCGACCAGAGAGAGCGGATGACTCCGCGCCGTTTCAAAATCAACTCGTCAATCAAAATCGAATCAGGATGGTCTTTGTCTTGGGAGTTAACAATAAAAATCGGATCGCCTTTCTTTATATATTTATAGAAATACTTTTTCAAATCAGAGCGTTGGATTCGATCTTCGAGCAGAGCTGTCAGCCGATTAATTATCTTCTGCTCTTCCTCAAAAATCCTCAAGC
>JAHJRZ010000075.1 GCA_018830605.1 Patescibacteria group bacterium
AATTCAAAGCTTGTGAAAATATCATCAAACATCGTCGAGTATGAGTTCCACTGATTGGTATCGATTAAAAATTCAATTGAGTATATAACATTATTTTTGACAACATAAGCGCGGGCAGAAGTTGCTGCATCACCCATCGGAGGAGCAATATATTGCCAGACTGATTCAATCGCCGATTCTCCTCCCATTTCGATCGACCCTTCGACTATTACTCTAAAATTCTCCATCCCATCATTAATCAGGCCTTCTTTGTCAGCATCAATCGCTTGCTGGGCGGTCATATTTAATGAATTATTTTTTGCCCAAACGGTAATCGTCATGGGCGGATTCCAATTCGTGAAAGCAGCGCCGTCGCCATTAATTGATTCTGTTTTTTCAAGATTAGGCGGCACTTGGATGGAGTAGCCGAAACGAGAGTTGTTATAAGTCTCCCAGCCGACCCGTTTTTCAGGTGAAGCAGTCGCGGTCTCACTCACCGAAGCGCTGGTCGAGGGCGATGGTGTTGGAGCTTGGTTACTTTTTAAAATTAGATAAATAATTATTGCCGCTAAAACAGCGATAATCACTACGGCAATGATAATTATTATTAAAAGATTGTTCTTTTTTTCTGATGTTGCCTCTTTTTGCATTTTTCCTCCTTTGAAGTTATTATATCACAAATTCTAAATCTAAAATAATAAAAGCTCCGCGGGGAGGATTCGAACCTCCAACCTAGTGATTAACAGTCACCCGCTCTGCCATTGAGCTACCGCGGATTATAGATATAGAATACCAAAAGACGATTGTTTTGTAAACCATCTTCCTCTATTGATTCTCGGGTTGTTTTAAGATAGAATTTAGCCAATATGCCGATTATAGTTTGGATAATTTTGGCGACCTTTATCAATGGCTTAGTCGCGCTTATTGGTGCGTTCACTTTTCTTTTTAGCGGCAGACTCTTAAAAAAAATTACTTTTGTTTTAATTGCCTTTTCTGCTGGGACTCTTTTAGGCGGCGGGATGCTTCATCTTTTGCCTGAAGCTTTGGAAAAATTAGACAAAATGGCTGTTTTTTTGATTTTGATTTTTGGCTTTTCTCTTTTCTTTTTAGTGGAAAAATTTCTACACTGGCATCACTGCCATCAAGAGGAAGAAGACTGCCCCCATCCTTTTACTTATCTTATTCTTTGGGGAGATGGCGTTCATAATTTTTTGGATGGCCTGGCAATCGCCGCCGCGTTTTTAATCGACATTCGTTTGGGAGTAATTACTACTTTGGTAATTATTTCTCACGAACTGCCGCAAGAAATGGGAGATTTTGCCGTGCTTATTCATGGCGGGATGAAGAAGAAAAAAGCGCTTTTGTATAATTTTATTTCCCAGCTTACTTCAGTCATTGGCGGTGTGGCCGGATTTTATTTAGTCGGCCTCTCTGATTGGAAGTTTTATCTGCTTCCTTTTGCCGCCGGCGGTTTTCTTTATATCGCTGCCTCTGATTTAATCCCGGAGATCAAGAAAGAGGGGCATCTGGGCAAATCTATTATTACTTACTTAATTTTTATTTTAGGCATTGGATTTATGGTTTTGATTAAAATTTTCGGAGAATAGAATAAAAAATTATGACTGCCATTACCATGGCGACGGTGGTTATCGGGGCGGTTGTCGCCTCAATTGTCGAAACTTTGCCTTTAGGGGTAGATGATAATTTAACGGTTGCTCTCACTTCAGCCGCTTCAATGTTAATTGCCGGCATGTATTTTTGAACTCTTAATTTATAATTTATCATCTGATGAATTGGCCAAAATTTGACTTTAACGAATTATTATGTTAACATATGTCTACTGATGTACCAGCATGCCTTCAGGCATGCAAAGCTCAAGGGGGTGTGCGGAAATGCCGAGGGCATCTTCCGTTGTTCCCGTTGACAAGACGCCGAATGACACGATCACGGAAGGGCTGCATTGCCTGGCTGGGCATGGTGTGACATCCAGGCACTGGCAGTCGAGCACGATTGATCGTCTGCACCAGAGGCAGCGAGTCGTAGCAGCCATGCTCGCTGAGGAACCGCCGACGATGGACTTCGCCGGCATTCTAGAGCGCGAGCTCCAGTACGTCGGTCGGTTCTGCGAAATGGCGAAAGTCGCCTGCGCCGGCGACAGCGTCATCGAGCAGGCGCTCACCAAGGCCGCGGAGGGCTGGGATCTCTCTGACCACCTGCGCTTCGTTCCGGCGGGCGTTGGGTTGCCCCAACTCTACTGCTTCTTGCACGACTTCAACCAGAAGCAGGAGGCGGCGGGCCTGCCCATCCTCAAGATCTGCCAGGAAGGCGACCACAAGCCTGGCAAGGAATGGTGGCGGAGTCGTACTGATGTCCACGAACCCACCATCGCCGGCGTGTCGTATCTTGACCACGGAATGGTCATGAGGCCGACTGACCTCGCTGGCCGACCCTTCAACCTCCCCTCCGACCTCCAGCACGCCTGGGCACTGGAGCGGAGAGGCGATGGCCTCACCAGCGCGGAGGGCACCCTCTACCACTTCTCTCGCTCCATCCTGGAGGAGGATCGTCCTCTCTGGGGAAGTGGCTTGGTGCGCTGCAGGAACGCCTACGGCTCGGGCTACTCGATCGACGTCGACTGGGATGCCATTGATGGCCTCAGCGTCGTCGACCACTGGCATCGCACCGATACGTATTGGAATCTGGGCGCCTTGCCCTGGAGGTTCATCAGGGCTTAGGCCCTTGTTGTCTGTGCCCTTTCGGGGGCGCTGGTCCTTGGCTTCGAATGTCGTTCATTCGATACCCTTAGACCCGCGCTCCTTTTCTTTTTACCAAAATTGAATAATATATATTTGAAACAGTAGTGCGCTGAAATTTAAGGATTTTAGCCGCTGTTTCCTCCATCTCTTTGAGACAGAGTCCCGATGTTCCATTGTTCCATTGGAAATCGGGAGAGTTCAAAATAAGGGATAGGAGACCTCTTGTCTTTTGCTGGTTGAGGTCTTTGGCAGAAAATGCCAGGGTGCTCGCAAATAAAATACAGCCGAGGGAGAAATCCCGAGGCAGTGAATACGGAGGGCAGAAGGCAATTACCTACGGCTCGGACAACTCGCTCAACGTCAACTGGAATGCCAATGATGGCCTCAACGTCAACAACTGGAATCGCACCGATACGAACTGGAATCTGGGCGCCTTGCCCTGGTGGTCTCCTCCCAAATTCTTTCAGTTTATCTAAGAGACCTCATCCATCCGCCTAACATTTTACCCATTTCTTGCAGTTTTTCTTCAAGTAAGAGATATTTTTTAGTATTAATGGCTTTTACTTCTTCGGATAATCTGACGAGTATTTTTAGAAGTTCAAGTTTAGCGTTAGCTTTATCAAGAAAGATATTCTTTCCTTCTTTATCGGCGTAGCTTGCCATAATCAACAATTCCGTTAGATCTAAAGTAGCTCTGCCCAGTTTTTCGCCCAAAGTATATTTATCTTTCTTAGGCATTTTTTCAATCGCTAAATAAAGCTCACGATAAAAATCATAAACTTTAAAGAATAAAACTTATAAACATTCAAGCTACACCTCATTTTATATCACTGACCCCAAAAGAAGACATATTCATAAAGCATCTGTTCGAGACAGAATAATCCACCATGCCATTTATAGAATTTTATATCCTGTTTTTGATAAATCTTTTATTTACGACTCGTATTCTTGTAGAACCAAGAAAGGAACGCATAAAGCTATAAACAGATTAGAAAAATTCACCAGAATCGTCAATCAAAACTACACAAAACCTTGCCTTGCCCTTAAATGTGATATTAAAAAGTTCTTTGCTTCAGTTGACCATCAGATATTATTGAGTTTAATAAAAAGAAAAGTCAAAAACCGAGATGTTTTATGGTTAATTAAGAAGATTATCCAGAGCTTCGATTCGAGAGAGAGAGAGAGAGAGAGAGAGTAAACACGGCTTGCCCATCGGTAACCTTACCAGCCAATTATTTGCCAATATTTATCTGAACGAACTCGACCAGTTTATCAAACATAAGCTCAAAGTAAAGAACTATTTGCGCTATTGCGATGATTTCATAATTTTAGATTCAAACAAAAATAATTTAGAGAAAATTATCCCTCGATTATCTGCTTTTTTGCAATCAAATCTTAAATTAACCCTCCACCCAAACAAAATTATTATTCGTAAACTAAAACAAGGAATTGATTTTTTGGGTTATGTCATTTTGCCACGTTATCGGGTTTTAAGAACTAAGACAAAGAGAAGAATGCTTAGAAGAATTAATCCGGGCAATATCACTTCATATCTAGGATTGCTAGAACATTGTCGCTCTTACAGGCTAAAAAGGGCAAAAAAAACTTTTCCACAGCAGATTATTAACTTTTATTGTATAATGATAATGAAGTGCAAATAGGAAAGATTATCAAATTGTTTATAAATTAAGCCGTAGCTTGTGGAAATAAAAAAAGGTCAAATCAAACCATCGTCGCGGATGACTAATCAGCGGCTGGAGATTATTTCTTATCTTCAGTCGACACACGAACACCCGACCGCAGAGAAGATTTATTTTGAAGTCAGAAAAAAATTGCCCAAGATCTCGCGCGGCACGATTTATCGCAATTTGGAGATATTAGAGAAAAAGGATTTAATCAAGCGGTTTAATTTTGGCGAGAGCAAAGATCGTTTTGACGCGGAAAGATCAGACCATCATCACTTTTTCTGCCAGAGGTGCCATCGGGTGATTGAGGTGGTTCTGCCGGACGCGTATCAATTAAAAGAAAGA
>JAHJRZ010000076.1 GCA_018830605.1 Patescibacteria group bacterium
AGCGACGAAAAGTCGTATCTTCTTCTCTTGCCGGAGAGCGAAACTACCCCTTCAAGAATCGCTTACTGCAGTGTAGCTGACGGAGTCCTTAAGGTCTTCAATCTCGGCAAAGAACAATGTGTCCAATTACATGGTCTTTCGCCAGACAACAAAAACATCCTTTGCGATTACGGCCCCTGGACAGGCGAAGATACAACCACCTATACCTATATCATTGAGATAGCAACTGGAGAGAAGAAAGAGATCAAAACGGATTTCTTCCGGGCTTTTTGGGAAACCCCAACGTCTTTGATCACCGTCACTATTCTTGACAACAAGTCTTTTGTAGTCAAGAGACTGGACTTGAACACTAACAAATCATCTAAACTCGCCACTGGTATGTCTGATTTGAGCGGCCATATGGCTTACACCCCATATTAGCCTGACAAAGAAGTTCTTAACCCAACCCCGCCAAAGCAAAAGCCGAGGCGGTTTTTTTATTATTACGACGGCAAGATTATTTCTAATTTCTGCTTCTCGGCTTCGCTGATGATATTCAAACTCCCGTTATGCAACGTAATTATTTTATCGGCCACGTAAATATCCAAATTCTCCTGCGAGATTTTTTCTATGCTCGGCATGGCCTCGCCCGTATAACTAAAAGAAATCTTGGCATAATGGGAATATCGGGACTTGCGGCTCGAGATCCCGATCGTCGACCCTTTTTTCGCCAGAATTATTATCTGGCCTAAAAGCGTATAAATAGCGCTTGATAATTTTACTTTATCAACCAGAGCCATAATCTCTTTCTGGCGCGTAGTATAAACTACCTTAATCTCTTGGCTCAATGATTCGCTGACATTTCTCTTGATGACCGCTTCGATTAATTCAACCAAGTCAAACTGATCTTTTTTAAGATAAAATTCGCCGGTTCGCAATTGATCATAATAGACCACGCTCGAGCTCTCCTCAATCAAAGCTCTGGTATTATTATGCAGAAGCGATAAGATCTTTTTTTGTTTTTGATTTAAGGGGCCGGCCTTCTCCAAGAAAAGAAGCTCAACAAAATCTCTGATCACCGGCAGGGGAGCGCGCAATTGATTAGAATATTGCGTCAATAATTTTCGGTTGAGCTCGGAGAATTTTTTAATCTTCTTCTTCTGGGCTAAAATTCCCTGATAGCTTAAAACAAAGATATAAACAAAATAAGTTGAGAGGGCAAGAAAAGCGATTCTGATAAAAAACAAGAGCCAGCCCGAGGTATTTAGGGGAAAATGAGTTTCAACTAAAAAAGCGATAATTACTACAATAGTTGACAATAACCCAGCCGTAATAACTAAGTATTGATCCAGATAAAAAGAAGCGCCGATAATAACAAAAATAAAGAGAAAAAAGTAATTATTATTAATGCCTAAAAGGATAAAAAGAACGGCGCTCAAGAACAAAATATCTGTGACGATGGTGGCGTAACGCAAAAAAATGTATCCCGGCCGCCACTTGGTAAGATGAGCAATCAAATAGATAATAACTGAAGCGAGCCAAGCGCAGAGAACAGCAATGACAAAAAATAAATTCTCCTGGATATTAATCCGCGCCGGCAGTAAAAAGGGAAAGATGATAAAAAATAAGAGAATCACGCTCAAAAGAGCCAATTTAAACTCACTATAACGAATTATCAATTTGTCCTCAAATTTTAAATTAATCTTCATTAAAGCAAATTAATTAAACTCTGACCGGAAAAATAATTTATCCCTTCAATTCCCAGAACCGAAGCGATGGTCGGCGTAATATCAGCCAATACCCCCTTGGGGTTATCCAAAGAAATTTCCGACCATATTTGTTTATGCTCTTGGTCTGAAAACTTGACTAAATTATCCAAGCCCCCCTTAACATGAAGAAAGAAAACTGGATTGGTGGTATGCTCTTTGTCAATTTTGCCCGTTTCCAGATTTATCATCTGTTCTGCGTTGCCGTGATCAGCGGTTATAAAAATATCAAAGCCGATTTTCTTTGCCTTAGAAATAAGAAATTCAAGATTTTGGTCAACGGCCATAATTGCTTTTTTTGTCGCTTCATAATCTCCCGTATGCCCGACCATATCAGGATTGGCAAAATTGGCCACCACAAATTGAAAATCATTTTTTGAAATTTCCGCCAAGAGTTGGCTCACCACCTGATGCAAGCTCATATCGGGTTTAACGGCATAGTTCTCAACCCGGGGAGAGGGAATACAACAATGTTTTTCGCCGTTTAATTCTTTTTCCCGGCCGCCATTAAAAAAATATGTGACATGAGCATACTTTTCCGTCTCGGCAATATGAAGCTGGGAGATATTGTTCTCTGCCAAAATGTCAGAGAGCGGACTTTGATATTTAAGAACGCCAAAAATCGTCTTGATCTTTATCTTCCAATCAGTCTCATAAGGCGTCATGGTAGCGAGATTTAAATTTAATTTGCTCTTAGCCAAAGCCAAAGTGATCTCGCGAGCCCGATCAGCGCGAAAATTAAAGATAATAACCGAATCCTTATTACGCAAAAATTGCTTAGGATTGCCCTGGCTTACAATCTGCGGTTCAATCGTCTCATCATCCTGTCCTTTTTTGTAACTTTCTTTTATCACCTCTTCTGGATTTTTTTTGACACTTGGCGACCTGCCCCTCATTGCCTCATAAACCTTTTTTATCCTTTCCCAGTGGTTATCTCGATCCATAGCATAAAATCTTCCGGAAAGAGTAGATATCTTACCCAAACCCAGATCAGCCATTTTTTTCTCAATTGCCGTAAGATATTTCTGCGCGCATTTGGCAGCCGTATCGCGGCCGTCAGTAAAACCATGGATAAAAACATCACTCAACCCTTCATCTTTGGCAATCTTAAGCAGGGCAAAAAGATGATCAAGATGAGAATGGATCCCACCGTCAGAGATCAAGCCGACTAAATGAAGCGATGATTTATTTTTTTTTGTCTCACGCATCGTCTCTAAAATTACCTTATTCTTAAAAAAGGAGCCGAGCGCGATCGTTTCAGAAATTCTGGGAAGGTCCTGCCAAATAATCTGGCCTGTGCCAAGATTAGAGTGGCCGACTTCTGAATTTCCCACCTCTCCCCAAGAAAGACCCACTGATTCCGCGGACGCGGAAAGATTAATATGAGGCGAGTTTTGAATCAAATAATCAAAAATTGGGGTTTGAATAGCAAAAACCGGATTTCCTTTTTCAATCGGATTCAAGCCGAAACCATCCAATATTATCAGCATCACCTTATTCATAAACCTTATTTCTAAAACTTGACAAACTCCTATTCTTTTTGATATCTTCTTCAATTCTCAAAAGTTGGTTATATTTGCACATCCTCTCCGAACGGGAGAAAGAACCTGACTTTATCTGCTTGGCTCCAATACCAAAAGAAAGATCCGCAATAAAGCTATCTTCCGTATCGCCCGAGCGATGAGAAACAATAATGATGTAGCTATTCTCTTCTGAAACCTTAATCGCCTCAAATACTTCTGAAATCGTGCCAATTTGGTTGGGCTTAATCAAGACTGAATTCGCCTCTCCTTTTTTAGCGGCACGAGATATCTTTTGGGGATTAGTTACAAAAAAATCATCTCCCACAATCTGTATTTTCGCGCCCAAAGATTGGGTTATCTCCTGCCAACCCTCAAAATCGCTCTCAACGAGCGGATCCTCAATTGAAATAAGGGGATATTTTTTAGATAATTCTCCAAAGTGCTTAATCATTCCAGCCCGATCCCTCTTCTTATATTGACTCTGAAACAAATAAAGATCTTCTTTCTCTTCATAAAAAGAATTGGCCGCCACATCTAATCCTAAAAAAATATCTTTACCCGGTTTATAATTTGCTTTTTCAATCGCCTTAACTAAATAGGTTATCGCTTCTTCATTGTTGCGTAAGTTGGGGGCGAAACCGCCTTCATCTCCCAAACCAACAGAAAGATTATTCTCAAGCAAGAGTTTTTTAAGCGAGAGATAGACCTCGCCGCCCATCTCCATCGCCTCCTGAACACTTTTCGCGCCCATCGGAATGATTAAAAACTCCTGAAAATCTAAATTATTCTTGGCATGTTTGCCGCCATTAATAACATTAAATTGGGGACAGGGGAAATCAAAGCGATTGGTTTTAGTTTTAGAAATCTTTTCAATATATTGATAAAGCGGCAATTTTTCTGCAACTGCGGCCGCTTTGAGAAGAGCAACCGAGACAGCGAGCATGGCATTAGCGCCGAGCCGTTTTTTATTTTTAGTGCCGTCAAGATCAATCAGGGCTTGATCAATCTCTGACTGCAGGGCCGCCATTCCGATTAATTCTTTTTTAATTTCGCTATTTATTTCTTCGACTGCCCGCTTGACCCCTAGGCCGTTAAGTCTCTCCCCGCCGTCTCTCTTTTCCCAGGCCTCTTCATTGCCGCGTGAAGCGCCGCTGGGCACTGAAGAGCGGCCCACCGAACCATCCTCTAAAATTACATCACACTCAACCGTGGGAGTACCTCTCGAATCATATATTTCGCGGCCGATGATCTCCTTAATTTTTGGCATAATCAAAAACCTTTTCCGGCACGATTTCTTTTATAAAATTTTCCGGCTCTGCCAAATATCTTAATTTTTTAATATTTTGGCAACCACTCTTATACATCGGCTTACCAAAATTTAGGCCAAATTGAGGCAGTTCTTTGGGCCGAGCTTTAATTAATTTTGGAATTTTTTTGTATTTTTCATTGGCAATTTCTTTATAGCCAGAATCTTTATCATCTTTGACAATATAATAGACGCCGCCGCGATACTTCTCATAAAGCTCATACTCAGAGGAAAACTCGGCCGCCACCCAATTGCTCATTACTAAAGGAACGGATAGGGGATTAATCGTAATATGGCCAAAATTAGGAGGCGTAATAGCTTTTTCACCGGCTCGGGCCTCAACCAAATAAACTTCCTCGATTATCTCATTATTATTTTTATTATGCTTTTGTAAAAGAAAAAGTGCTCTGCCCGAAATAACCTCATAAACTTCAGGATAGGAAATATCAATCTCATCTTTTATCGGATGATAGTGGCCGAGCGTTTTGTTAAACTCCTCGCCCAACATTTTTGGCAGGATGACTGTTAGATCAAAACGGAGATGATTCTTTTTTACTATTTGGTCATCCTCCCGCTCGCGCAGATCCCGATACACATAATAGAGCGGAGCATCATTGATAATTATCTTGTCCTTAATGACTCCGGCCATATCTCTGATGGTACGGCCGGAGAATTCACCGCCCAAAAGCTTGATATCTAAATCAAGCTTAAAATCATCTTTAAGAATAACACTTAAACCCGACTCCTTTTTAAGGTCTTGCATATGAATTAATTATAGCACAAAAGTAAAAAACAACTAAAAAATGCCGGTGGTCGGAGTCGAACCGACATAAGATTAATCTTCACAACTCTTTTCCGTCGATCGTTTAAAAAGAGTTGTGAAGATTTGCTTGATCCAATATAATAACAACTGGGAACTCGACGATGGACAAAAAAATAAAAAGAAAATTTGGCGAGATTACACTAAACCTTTTAGAAGAAATCGCCCGTATGACTGAGGGGATTGCTTATGCTTTTTTAGACCAAGCAAAAATCAAAAGATTACTCAAATACGGCGGGAAATTTGAATCCGAAAGATTTTTTGATTACATAAGAGGATTAAAGAGATACAATTATATCGAAACAAAAAAACAAAATAATTCTCTAAGTGTCCGCTTGACTGATAAAGGCAGGATTAAGCTTCTGGAAAATTCGAGAGAAAATAAAAAAGACGGGAAGTGGCGTTTTCTTTCTTTTGATATTCCAGAAAAATTAAGAAAAAAAAGAGATGGATTCAGATCAGCCATAAAAAGAATTGGTTTTAAACAGGTACAGAAAAGTCTTTGGGCTTGTCCTTATATCAAGGCAGATCAAATTGAAAAAGTTATTAATTACTACAACCTAAACAAATTCGTCGCCTATTTCATTATTGAAAAAACAGATATCAAAAAATATCTGCAAAAACTGTTCAAACCAAAAAATAAATTATTGAACTAATCACACAACTCTTTTGCGTCGATCGTGGGAAAAGAGTTGTGAAAATTTATCAAATAGATTAGTCAATTTTTTTAAATTATCTAAATATAAAAATGGGTATAGCGGGAGTCAAAGAACCGACCGAAAACAAATGGCAAATTAATTAGGTGGACAAATAAAAATAATTCTGATATAACAGAATTATCCTGATGCGAACGAAAGGGTGAGAAGCGATGTCAGTGTTCTCGAGCACAATCCAATTACGACTGACTGCACCAATACGAGAAGATCCTGATGGCGTGTGGAAAAAAGCGCAGGAAGCCATCGCTGGCGTCATCGGCGAGGACCGACTGAAAGAGCTTCTGGAATCAGGAAAGCTGAAGCGGGAGGACATCGAAGTAAGGCCGGTTTATGAGTTTGATCGCGAGACAAAGCAGCAGACAGGAGATCTTGTCGGGATTATCGATTTTGATATAGGCAAAGGTGATCATCTACGCATTGGTTTAAGATTCAGTTTAGGACTCGAGACCTACCAGCAGGTTGTATCAGCCCTCAACCAGGTCGTACTCTCCCGACTCCAGAAAGACGAGATTGTCTTTGACCCCGTGAGTCAGATACAACTTCTTCGCGAGGAGGCCCAAGGATTCCTCAACGGCTACTTAAGACAAGCCGCGGAGCTGGCTTCGACTCTGGCTGGCGAGCCGGTCGTGCTAGTACCGCTGACAGCACCTGAACTGGACTGTATCAGTAGCCGCCGGCAAGAGCCTGTTGGTTTCGAAGCAGATGTGTCAGCTCGACGGATACTGCAAGAAGCGGCCAAGCAGCTGGCGCAGACACAAGAAGAGCAACTCATCAACCACCGGGACTATTTGGGAGAAGACGGGGAGACCGGCACCATGTTGGGTGAGTAAACCCAAGTATACAATGCCAAGCGCCGACGGAATTGGCTGACTAACAATCAGACGAAACCGCCGGCGCTTTTTTTATTTTTCTACCTTTTCACCTTACACCTCTGCGCTTACACCTACGAGGTGTAATACTCGAGGTGTAAAGTTTAATGATTATACGGAGCAACTTCGTAGGTTGAAATGCGGAGGTTGAAGTTTAATGATTATACGGAGCAACTTCGTAGGTTGAAATGCGGAGGTTGAAGTTTAATGATTATACGGAGCAACTTCGTAGGTTGAAAT
>JAHJRZ010000077.1 GCA_018830605.1 Patescibacteria group bacterium
ATAATTACGGCCCTGAAATCTGACTTTTTATATAAATCTTCGACAATTGTCCATCTTTTTTTTACTTTTTCTTTATCTAACTTTTTAAGCTCTGCTTTTTTTGCCCGATGACGCAGAAACGGCCATTTGATAAGCACCCAAAGACCAGCAAAAAATCCCTCAATTACCTGATGTTCGGGTGGTTTGATATTGCTTTTATGACGACGAGAATAGCGGATTTTTGAATCCCAACGTTCAAATCGTCGTTTTTTATAAAAGGGGCGTTTATTAAAACTACGCCGTCTGTCTTTCATAAATTTGGTTTTCTCTTATACCATTTATTTATCTCTTCATACGATCTAGCCAGCTGTAAAATTTTCGGCTCGCCCAGCATCGGGCCCATAATCTGCAGGCCGACCGGCAATCCATCTTTGGTAAATCCCGCAGGTACGCTCACGGCTGGAATTCCGGCCGGATTAATAGGCACGGTTAAAACATCTGATAAATACATCGTTAGTGGATCATCTATCTTCTCCCCAATTTTAAACGATGGGGTAGGGGAGACCGGAGAAATTAATAAATCAAATTTTTTAAATAATTCCTCGTATTCTTCCTTGATGAGGGTGCGCACTTGGCTCGCTTTTTTGTAATATGCGTCGTAATACCCCGCAGACAAAGTGTACGTGCCAAGCATGATCGACCGCTTCGCCTCCGGACCAAAACCGTCGCCTCGAGTTTTAGTATAAACCGATCGTAAATCTAATTTGCTGTTTGCTGATGGCTGTTTGCTGATGGCTGACATTCCATATTTAATCCCGTCGTAGCGAGATAAATTCGACGACGCTTCTGATTTGGCAATAATATAGTAAATGGCAATGGCATATTTGGTTGAGGGCAAACTTGTTTCCTCGATTTTAACTCCCATTTTCTTTAAATCCTCAATCGCTTTCTCAATTACACGTCTAACTTCTGACTCAATTCCCTTGCCGAAAAATTCCTTAGGCAAACCGATCTTCATTTCTTTAATATCTTTATTCAAAGATTTTGTGTAATCCGGTAATAAGTTATTGTTCGAGCGAGCCCTGGCGAGTCGAGAACTACCAAGTTCTTTACTTCTCGATTCGTCCCGCCAGCCGCGGGACTCTCTCGAAGAATAAGGGACCGAGGTTCCATCTTTCTCGTCATAGCCGGCAATGGTATTTAAAATTATGGCAATGTCTTCAGTCGATTTGGCGAGCGGTCCAATGGTATCAAAACTGGAGGCATAGCTCATAACTCCATAACGTGAGACTAGTCCATATGTCACTTTAAGACCGACGGTTGAGCAAAAACTGGCTGGCTGGCGGATAGAACCGCCAGTATCAGTCCCCAGGGCAAATAAACATTCATCAGCCGCGACCGCGGCCGCTGAGCCGCCGGATGAACCGCCAGAGACACGAGTTAAATCCCAAGGATTCTTGGTGACGCCAAATGCTGAATTCTCGGTTGAAGAACCCATGGTAAATTCGTCAGTATTTACTTTTCCCAAAAGCACCGCGCCGGCATCTCGCAGTTTTTCGTAAACGGTGGCTGAATATGGCGGGATAAAATCTTCTAATATTTTAGAAGCGGCGGTCGTTTTCATGCCCTCAACACAAAAGACGTCTTTTAAGGCATACGGGATACCGTCAAGTTGCCCCAAACTTTTTTTTTCTTTTCTTCTTTTATCCGACTCCGCCGCCGCCTTTAATGCTCCTTCTCCATCAACCAATAAAAAAGCATTGATTTTTTTATCAACCTCTTTAATTCTCTCGAGACAAGCTTTGGTCAGATCAACCGAGGTAAATTCACCCTTTTTTAATCCCTCGCTTGCTTCCTTTATGGTCAATTTATTTAATTCCATAATTATTCCTCAAACACTCCCGGCACTTTAATAAAACCATCTTCCTGTTTAGGAGCATTCATTAAAAGTTTCTCCCTATTCTTTTTTATATCTTTATTTGCCTTCCAATCCAAAATCTTTTTGTCCTCGCGGCAGATATTATTCAAACCCGTCACCTGAGAGGTAGGTTTGGTGTTTTTGGTATTAACCTCAGAGAGCATTTTAAAATTATCCAAAACTCCGGAAAGCTGATCGGCAAATTTTGCCAATTCTTCTTCTTTTAGCTTTAACCGGGCTAAATCAGCGATCTTCTTCGTTTCTTTTTTTGATAATGCCATAAAATGCCCTAAATTCTTTAGCGCAATTATTTTTTTCTTAATTTCTATCTCTATTTTATCACAGCAAGTTTTTCGCTTCAATCTTGACAGAAGGATATAAACTAAATATAATATCGCAGGAGTCGCATCAATTCTATCACCGAAAGGGTGGTGATCCGGTTGGCTAAGGAACGGGCTTTGTACTACTCACTGGCCGCATCGCAGTTCGGAACAAGAACCGAGGTCGACAATGGCACGCTGCAACGTGTCAGGGACTTCAAGCCTTTGCGGGCCGACGATCCTGCCTTCCGGCTGACAAGCTCGGGGGTGGCGGTTGAGGTCTGGGAGGAGACGCCGATCAGCTTCCGCTATCCTGTTCGCAATGACCAGGGGGAGCTGATTCTCAAGGACACGACCTGGGAAGTACAGCCGGGCGATGCTCTCCGTTCTGTCTGGCGGCGGGCCACGGCTGCCGAGCGCGCCTGGGTAGAGTCCAGTCGTAGGGCTTTCCTGCCCACCGACTTCACCTTCTTCGGCGAGACGATGTACGCCCATATCCTCATTCACTTCGATGACCTCTTGGCCCTCTTCCGCCAGCTTCTCTACCATATCCCGGACTCGTATCTGGGGACCAAGCTCAGGATCCGGGGGAGATGGACGGTTGTTCCCGGTCGGCTGGACGACATCAAGCAGATGAGGGAACTTCTCCGAGGAGCTCGCGCCGCCCTGCACCAGCAAGGGGTTCCTTTCCCCAACCGCAAGGCGATGGTCAGCGAGGCCACTGTCAGGGTGGCGGACAGACTAGAGAGCAAGGGCACTGTCCCGCTCCTACTGTCAGCGAAAGCCATCGAGCGAGCATTGGGAACCGACTCACCGTCAGTTCTCGCCCAGTCTCTGTTCGAGTCGGATTCGCGTCTGGCAGAGGAGCAGCTGCGTCAAGGCGAGATTGTGATGCGGACCATCGACAACGCCTGGTACGTAGTGCGCATGATCCATGAGATCGAGACCGGAGTCAAGGCAGCATTTGACGGCCTTTCCGATCTCGTCAATAGGATCACTGACGGTGTCCATGCTGGACAACTGGCCAGTGCCTGCGACTCGCTCTGGACGCGTCTTGTGCGCGTCTGCCCCTTCGACCCGTATCGCGCCGCCATCTTCTCCGCCCGAGGACGGGGTATCTACCGCGCTGCCGCCAACCTGCGCAAGGGTAACTTCTCCACTGCGAACAACAATGTGCGCCAAACCATTGGCGCTATCCGCAAGCTCGTCTCTGGAGAGGGACCCACACCTGGACAGATGACCAGAACTCGCAAGCGCGCCCAGCGCGCCTACCCAGGACAAGAAATCGAGCCCCCACCTCCTGAAGACGAGTGACGTATTCCCGCCGAGGACAATCGGACCAACTGGTTCGCTTTGCCCTCGGCATTTTATTAGAAACTAAAATATT
Organism: Patescibacteria group bacterium; assembly: GCA_018830605.1. Lineage (GTDB taxonomy): Bacteria > Patescibacteriota > UBA1384 > JAHJRZ01 > JAHJRZ01 > JAHJRZ01. The sequence goes on from JAHJRZ010000077.1 coordinate 3,605, forward strand.
CTCAAATTCTTAAGAAGATGAGAATATTCAATTTTAATCTTAAATTAAGAGATTTTTGAATTGTTTTTCGGTTATCATTTCGGTGCCAAGTTTCTTCGCTTTATCATATTTAGAGCCGGGGTCAGAACCGACAACCACATAATTAGTCTCTTTGGTAACTGTTTCATGCACCTCTCCTCCCCTATCACGAACTGCTTGTTTCGCTTCTTCTCTAGAATAACTCTCTAGTCCTCCAGTAATAACAAAGCTTTTTCCAGTTATCTTGCTCTTAGTTTGTCTCTGGCCTTTAATTTTAACGCCAGATTTTAACAAATCTCTAATTTTATTTAAATTTCTCTCATCATGAAAGTAATTATAAATACTTTTCGCGACCACGAAACCGATATCTTGAACTTTTTCTAACTCATCTAAACTAACACTCTCAATTTTTTCTAAACTCCCAAACCTTAACGCCAAATCATAGGCCGTTTCTTCGCCAACATTTAATATCCCTAAAGCATAAATAAACCTGCCGAGCGTCACTTTTTTGCTGGCTTGGATTGATTCGACTAAATTCCCCGCTGATTTATCGGCAAACCGCTCTAAGGGCTTTAAATCATCTTCGGTTATTTTATATAAATCTCCTTCATGCTTAATTAGACCTTCTTTAATTAACTGCTCAAGTATTTTTGGCCCTAATCCCTCAATATCCATTCCGCCTTTTGAAACAAAGTGCTGGATTTGCCGTTTTTGCTGGGCAAAGCAAAATTTATTCGTGCAGCGATGAGCAGCTTCGCCATGAACCCTGACCACTTTTGAGCCACAAATAGGGCATCGCTTGGGAAAAACAAACTTCTTTACAGAGCTAGGGCGCAGTTTTTTAATCACTGAGACAACTTCAGGAATAACATCACCCGCTTTTTGAATAACCACAGTATCCGCAATTCTAATATCCTTTTTGTTCATTTCATCTTCATTATGAAGCGTAGCGCGGGAAATAGTGGAGCCAGCGACTAAGGTCGGCTCAAAAACCGCCACCGGCGTTAATTTACCGGTGCGTCCGACTTGGACTATAATGTCTTTAACAATCGTTGTCGCCTGCTCCGGAGCAAACTTATAGGCAATCTGTCCACGCGGTGCCTTACCTACTACACCCAAACGGTCAAAAAGCTTATCATCATCAATAACCACCACAATCCCATCAATCTGAAAATCTAATTTTTCTCTTTTCTTTTCAATCTCTTCTTTAAACTTCTCTACCTCATTAAGACTATAGCATAATTTATTTTCTTTAATCACCCTAAAACCTAAATCCTGCATTATTTCATGTTCTTGATGATGAAATTTTTGCTCTAAATTCGTTTCTATACTCCAGGCGACGAATGATAATTCACGCGAGGCGGTAATTTTTGAATCTAATTGCCTGACCGAGCCAGCGGCCGCGTTTCTAGGATTGGCAAACAGAGCTCCGCCTTTTTTCTTTTGCAGAGCATTGACACTCTCAAAGGCCTTTTTGCTCATATAGACTTCACCTCGCACCACCAATTCTGCTTTCGACGCTTTATCATAATATTTTGAATCCCGACGCAGATGCAGAGGAATGGCTTCGATTGTTTTTAGATTATTTGTCACATCCTCACCGGTCGTGCCATCACCCCGGGTCGCTCCCACTGATAAATCTCCATTTTTATAAGCCAAAGAAATGGCCAGACCATCCATTTTAAGCTCAGTAAAGAAATCAGTTTTAAGTTCAGACATACCTAATGTCCTTTTGTCCCTTTCTACCCACTCTTTTAATTCATCAAAGGAAAAAGCGTCAATCAGAGAAAGCATGCGCGTCTTGTGAGTCACTTTTTTGAATTTATCCAAAGGCTCGCCGCCCACACGCTGTGTCGGTGAATCAGGAGTCACCAAATCAGGAAACTGATTTTCTAATTCCTGCAATTCGTGTTTAAGAGAATCATTAACCGCATCCGAAACTGAGGGTTTATCCAAAACATGATATTCATAGCGATATTGGTCAATCAATTTGCGCAGTTTTTCAATACGCTCTTTCGCTTTGTATATAGTTATTTTTTTCTTCATCATACAAACATAATTTTAGCGCTAAAATAAGTAAATTTCAACTTAGATTTATAAAAAAACAAACACAAAACGTCAATTTTTTAGCGTACGCGATTTTATTGACGTTTTCTTTTACTAACTAATTCTCTTAAATTCATTATTTGAATCAATTTCTCTGGATTTATATTCTCTCTTTAAATCATCATTGCACAATATGTCTTTCTCGAGGAAAAATTTAATAATTTTATCTTCTCCTTGAATAATCTCGGAAATCATAACAATAACAAATTCCTCAACAAAAAATCTCTCCGAGATCTCAGTAATTTCTTTGGCGCAATCAAAAGGATAAACATAAACACTTTTCTGTATAGGATAAAATCCTAAACCCTTCAATCTTTCTCTGAAAGAATCACGATTAGAATGACGTTTTTCCATAATATCAAAGATAACCACACGCCACTTGCCGTCCCATTTTTTAGGACGTTTAATCTTCAATTTATCCAAAGCCACATTCTTTAAATAACCTTTGCCTTTCACCGTTAATTCAATAAATTTATCTTTTCCTTCAACAAAAGTCGTAATATATCCCTGCCTCTGCCAATAACGGATGCTATAAAGAAGATTGCTTCGATCGATTGAACGTTTCCTTAAATACTCCCGAGTCGATCTACGATAAAGAGTACTCGCCTCAAAAAAAGGAGTAAAAATATCAAAAAATGAAAGAATTAATTCTTTTGAAGCTAATCTTACAATCTCTTTTTGATGTTTTCGCATTTTTAAATGATTAATTTAAAATCAATATCATTATATCATAAATGTAAATTTTTTAGCGTACGCGATTATTTTTACATTATTTTATCTGCTGTTTATTTTAAATTAATTCAAAAAAATAAACAGGCAATGGGACAAAAAAACAAACTTTATGCTGGTTACCCAACCATCATCTCCCGAAGTCGTTTTTGCCTCTCTCGAATTGCAACGCACATCCCCACCTACGAGGTGGAGAATTCATCTTTCTAAAATTAGAAAAATTAGAATGAAAAGAGGACGGAACTGTTGGTCGATAGAAGACTTGATTTCTATTGCTTAAATATTCTATAATGTAAGAAATTGATAAACTAAATAATATAGAAAGGAGAAATGAATTATGCAAGAGATTCCAGGAGGTGGACCGGAAATGGGTCCGGACGGAGGACCCGAGACACCGGCTGACTTAACCCGAGAATCCGTAGCAACTGAAATTAGAGACAGCGAGTGGTCTAACAGCGACCAAGCTGTTCAGGATAGATATTTAGATGATTTGGCGAGTGGTGGAATGCTCGACAAAGTCATAAGGGAACATTACGAGGAAGTAATTACCAGCCAAAGTAGAACTAGAACTCAAGACAAAGAATCCATGGAATTTAGTGATGCAGCACTGAAAATGGCAAGAGCAGAAGCTCGAGACGGCAACCCGGGAAGAACTGCTGCGTACTTGTATTATGCCAAATCAGAACAACGGCGTTATGGAGCACTAAGTACGCTTCAAGCAAAGGCACAAATTTTAGCCAATGCACACGCAAATAATGTTGTTCATATGGAAAATAAATGGGCGGGAGATAAAGAGAACAAAACTAAAAAAGGATTGATAGAATCATCACGAGAAGCACAAAAAATTTATCTCCGAGCGACAATCAAAAAGTAATTTTGTAGTGAATCAATTACCCAACCATCATCTCCCGAAGCCGTTTTTGCCTCTCTCGAATTGCAACGCACATCCCCACCTACGAGGTGGAGAATTCATCTTTCTAAAATTAGAAAAATTAGAATGAAAAGAGGACGGAATTGTTGGTCGATAAAAGACTTGATTTCTATTGATTAAATATTCTATAATATAAGAAATTGATAAACTAAATAATATAGAAAGGAGAAATGAATTATGCAAGGAGG
>JAHJRZ010000078.1 GCA_018830605.1 Patescibacteria group bacterium
GCACGATTCGCATTACCGAAGAAGAGTTGAACCAGGCAAAAAAAATTGTTAAGAATCCCTGGAAGAGGGGATATCTTTATTTTAAATCTTTGGGGCCCGGTTTAATTACTGGCGCGGCAGATGATGATCCCGGCGGGATTGGTACTTACTCATCTGTGGGCGCGGCCTTTGGCTATAAAATCATCTGGCTTTCTTTGTGGCTTCTGCCTCTGATGCTGGCGGTGCAGGAGACCTGCGCCCGGATTGGCATAATTACTAACCGCGGGCTGGCCGGAGTCCTAAAAAAACATTACACCAAAAAATTAGTTGCTTTAGTGGTGATTCTTTTGATTATCGCCAACATCGCTAATATCGGAGCGGATATTGGAGCGATGGCCTCCTCGACCAAATTAATCGTCAATCTTAATTTTAATCTTTTGGCGATAGTATATACTATCCTTATCATTCTGATTGAAATTTTAATTCCTTATCATCTTTATTCAAAAATATTAAAATTCTTAACTTTGTCGCTCATCGCTTATATCATCACCGGCTTTATTATCCATCCCCAATGGTGGGCGATTATTAAAGAAACGATTATTCCTGATATTACTTTTAAAAAAGAATATATCTTTGCTGTGGTGGCTGTTTTTGGCACGACCATCTCGCCTTATCTTTTTTTCTGGCAGACTTCCGAGGAGGTTGAAGAGAATATTGAAAGCCAAAAATTGAAACCAGTCTCAACGGGAAATCGGATTGCTAATATGAGGACGGATGTTAAATCGGGTATGGTCTTTTCCAATCTCGTTATGTTTTTTATTATTGTCACTACTGCCAGCGTTCTCTTTAAAAATGGGATTCAAGATATCGGTTCAGCCGAACAAGCCGCTCAAGCTTTGAGGCCTTTGGTAGGGGATAAGGCATTCTTGCTTTTTGCCTTGGGGATTGTAGGCACAGGGCTTTTGGCTATTCCTATTCTGGCCGGTTCAGGTGCGTATGCTTTATCAGAATTGATGAATTGGAGAGAGGGCTTAAGTAATAAATTTTCCAAGGCAAAGAGCTTTTATCTTGTTATTGCCATTTCAATCTTGTTGGGTTTATCCATCAATTTTTTAGGAATCCCGCCGATCAAAGCCCTTTATTATTCTGCTTTTTTAAATGGAATAATCGCGGTGCCGCTTCTTTTTGTCATTATGATTGTGGGTAATGATCAAAGGATTATGGGCGAGGAGACTCATCCGCGTTGGGTTAAATTCTTCGGCTGGGGAGCAGTAGTTTTTTCATTTTTAGCCGTAATTACTTATCTCTTATTATCAGTGGATTTTTAGGTTAAAATATGATATAATTAATTTACCCCCACACCAATTTATATGTATTATTTATATATATTGAAAAATAAAAAAGATAAAATTTATATTGATGAATATAGAGGTAAAATAATTGGTGTGGGGGTGTATGAAACCTGACAAAAAATACATTTGGGATTATGATTTAGAGTCGATCGATTTAAGAAAAAAAGCGGTTTTGCGTTGGTATTTGAGCCGCAAAATTAATTTTGGCGATTGGGGATCTCTTAAATCTAAATTAGTCGAAAAAAATCTTGATTATCTTGAGATTGACCCAACTCTTAAACAAATGCTCAAAAAATATTATGTTTTCAAAAGAACAAAAAATAATTCTTGAAACAATTTTTGACTCGCCTCTTAATAAAATCGCTGCTTGGGGCGGTGGTACGGCTTTATCTGAAATATATCTCAAACATCGCCAATCAGAAGACATTGATATTATTCTTGATAATCTACCACCCGAGATAGAATTAACGATTTTGACCAATAGAATCAAAGATAAGTTAAAGGATTCAAAAAAGAAAAGTTTGGTCAAGATGAATCGTTTTCAATATGTTTTTGAATTTGAAAATAAGAAAGAACAAAAACTCGAATTTATCTATTATCCTTTTATCAAACTTAAACCATTAAAAAAATTAGGGAAGATTAAAATTGAATCGCTTTTAGATATTGCGGTTTCTAAAACACTTTCAGCTTACCAGCGCAAGGAGATTAAAGATGCTTTTGATCTATTTGTCATTTTTAAAGAAAATCATTTTGATCTCAAAGAATTAATAAGAGGTGTTAAGAAAAAGTTTGAAGAAGAGATTGATGCGCCGACTCTTTTAGCGCGGCTAACAAAAAGTTTAGAAAATTTTGATAGTTTGACACCCTTGATAATTGGTAAAAAATATCAGCAAAAAGAATTAATTAATTTTTTCCAAGAAGAATTTAATAAATTTCTACGCCAAAAAGATCTCTAATTACACCTCGTAGGTGTAAGCGCGGAGGTGTGGAGATATTTATTATTCTTCGGAATTTTGTTTTTCTGTCTCGTTCTCTTTCTTTTCTCTTTGGCTTCTATTCTCAATGATGGAGACCGCCATTTGTTTGAGTTGCTCTTGAGCGCGAGAAAGATTATTTTTAAGAGAATTTATTTCTTCGGTTTGATTTTTAATGGTTGCTTCAAGATTAGTAATTTTTAATTCCATAATCTTTTTTTCATTCTCGTTAGATAACTTGATATCTTTGATCTCAATTTGGTGATCATTGCTTAATTCTTGAGTTAAGTACTCTTTGGTTTTAGTTATTTCTTCTTCTAATCTTAATGGCCAGAGTTCTAATTCTTTTTCCATCTCTACTATTTCTTTTTCTCTATCTTTAATTTTTTCTTCGCGCTCTTTTAATTCTTTTTCGTTTTCTTTTCTTTTTTGCTGGTAAAGATCTTCTTCCAGCCGGCGGGTTTTTTGCAGTTGATATTGATACTCTTCCTCATCTCTTTGTCTTAATAGCTCGACTTTTTTCTTTTCCTCATCTTTAATAAGTAAGAGCTCTTCTTTTTCTCTTACAATTTTTTCTTTGGCTTTATTTAATTCATCTTCGAGCTGATTTTTTTCGCGGCCTTGTTTGTCCAAGAATTCTCGTTTTTCTTTATAGGCTTGTTCTCGTAAATTTGAGAGTCCCGTTAATTCTTTTTGTAGATTTTCCGCAGTCTCCTCAAGAGCTTGGGTTAAACTTGATTTTGTTTCATTTAGAATCTGCGTTAGGTGAGCAGTGTTTAATTCTCGCGGCAGGGTTTCTTTTCCTGCGCCCTCTTTTTCAATTTTAGCTTTAAGTTCATCGTAAGCTTCCCAGATTTCTTGTTTAGTGTTGCGCGATGAAATTTTCGATTTCTTTGGAGTTAAAATTTTAGGCATAAATACAATAACTAATTAATATGTTATATCCATTATGCTTTTTTATAAGTAGGTGTCAAGGGACGCGAAAAAAATCTTCCATAACTAACTTTTGAACGATCGCCTGAAAGTTGTGGGATAGAACCGGTAACCGAAACGTCAATAAAATCGCGTACGCGAAAAAATTGACGTTTCTTGGTTTAATATTTAGGTTGTGGATAAATACGCTATTGACTCTCTCTCTCTCTCTTATAATAGAATTAAGAAAACATTAATAATTGACCCCAGTTAAATACCTCGCAATGCGAGGGTGCTCGTCGCGGCGAGCAATTTAACGGGGCAGGAAGGAGAATTTTATTATGGGAGATGGTGGTCCGGAAGCTAGTGAATCGCAGGAAGACATCCCAACAGAAACCGAAGTGACGCAAGATTCTCAAGAGCCAAATGAAGCAGCCGAAATTTCTGAGGAAGTACAATTACAACAACGAGCCCTCGATCTTGCTCGAGAAAAAGGGTTGAATGTTGGGGCGGTGAAAGAAAATATCATCAACTCAGCTCGCGAAGGAGCTCTAAGGGAGAATAAAGACAGGGAAATGGTTGATATGCTTGCCCAAGCTATGCTAGAGGTGACAACGAGTGCCCAGGTGACAGGGAAGAATCAGGAAATTCCTTATCCTCTTCCGTTTCCAAGTTTTCTCGAGGGGAAAGCAATAAAAAAATTAGGAGCAAAAATTGTTGATGCAGGTGTAGAAACATTTTTACCTAGCCTGCCGCGAACTATGGACGAGGCTCTTTCTTATGAGATTCCAGGCATCGGGCGGTTTGTAAGATATGCAACACCGATTACCGAAGACCATCCTATTTCTGAACAACATTTCTTTTTAAGAGGATTACCTGGAGAATAAGGAAGACTTTTTTATTGAGATAGAGGTTCGCTACATTTCTGCGTGAGCTCTTGACAGCGAAATTTCAAGTGTGTTATCATTAATAATGCAATATATGGATATTCTGCAAAAATTTGAAGGGGAGGAGGCGACCTAAGCAAATCTTATTTTAAAGTTTTATTTAGGCCGCCTTTGAGGCGGTTTTTCAATCAGAACCTTAACAATTAGGTAAGTGATAACTAGTGTTCACCGATCGTATACTAAAATAGTTAATTAATGCATATGGTGGATGCCTTGGTGTAAAGAGCCGATGAAAGACGTGGCGGACTGCGATAAGCTTCGGGGAGGTGCCGAGCAACCTTTGATCCGGAGATTTCTGAATGGAGTAATCCAAGTTGGCAAACCCAACTTACGTCGTGTTGCGCTTAGAAATTCAAAGCACAAAATCCTAAATCCTAAACAAATCCAAATAATAAAATTCAAAATTCAAAACCGTTTTGTATTTTGGTAATTTGAGTTTTGAAATTGTTTAGAAATTAGAGATTTGAAATTTGGATTTCCGCGCGCAGCGCGGCGGGGGAACTGCCCGAATTGAAACATCTTAGTAGGGCAAGGAAAAGAAAAGAGCTCCGACGATACGTCGGAGATATTCCCCCAGTAGCGGCGAGCGAAAAGGGAAGAGTCTAAACCTTGTGCTTCGCACAAGGAAATTCAAATTTCAAAATCCCAAATCTCAAACAATATCAAAATTCAAAATTAAAAATTCAAAACATGCGAATATAGTTTTGAACATTTAAGTTTTGGTCATTTGTATTTGTTTTGGATTTGGTGCTTGGGATTTTGGATTTCCTCGCGCGGAGCGCGAGGGGTTGTGGGACTTACATAAAGATTAAGAAAATATAGAAGAACGAACCTGGAAAGGACGGCCAGAGAGGGTGATAGCCCCGTATTCGAAATGTTAGTATTAATCTTGTAAGCACCCGAGTACTCTCGGACACGTGAAATCCGGGAGGAATCTACCCTGAACAAGGGGTAAGACTAAATACTCTTTACGCCGATAGCGAACAAGTACCGTGAGGGAAAGGTGAAAAGTCCCCCGGTGAGGGGAGTGAAATAGTACCTGAAACCATATGCAGACAAAGATACAGAGCCTTGTGCTTCGCACAAGGAAATTCAAATTTCAAAATCCCAAATCTCAAACAATATCA
>JAHJRZ010000079.1 GCA_018830605.1 Patescibacteria group bacterium
AATATAATTTCCAAAAACCCTCCAAGTATTTTTGAATTAAATTAACTTGCTTTTATTATATCTCATTCTACGTTGGGCTCAAAATTATTTATTGAATTTATCTAATTTCATCGCAAAAAAATTTGACAAAAAGATAATAGTTTGGTTAAATATACTTGTAGTTCGTACCTATCACTCAGGAAAGGAGGATACTGCCTTGAAGAACAAAGCCGTAGCGCCGAGCAGGGCTGACTACCTTGCAGTGTTGGGTCGAGTCACAACGAGACCCAGGCAGGATACGAACACCGTGTGCATCTGTACCTGTGTTCACTGCAACGTCAGCACTGTCCATCGAACAACGCCGGCATCGCCGATCGTTGCCCGATGAAGACGCAACCCCAGGGGGGCGTGTGAATAATTGCGCCCCCTTGGGGCAATACTACTACGGGAGAGATATACACCATGAGATTGTCGCGTTTCGCGCATCTGTTCGACCATGAGGGGGGTTGGGTCGTTTGTTACAACTCCCTCACCATGGGTGTAGTCGCATTGGCGCAAGATCAAGCAGCACTCCTTCGCTCGTCACGCTTCGACCATATCGACTCCGATTCGCTGGCGCTTCTCAAGCAGAACAAGATCGTTGTAGACTCCGATGAGGATCTGCGCGATCTGGAGACTGCAAGGGAATTCGTCAATAGACCAATTATCGGGACGCTCTGCTTGATGCTGACCGATGCCTGCAACCTGCGTTGCCGTTACTGCTTCGTAGAGAACCAGCTTTGCCCCACCGCAGCTAACCGCTTCCTTCCGAAGGAGGTAGCATTCGAAGCTATCGACATGTTCGGCCGCGTCCTGCCGAGAAGCTTTGAGAATGGGCTCGAAGAGCCTATTATCAACTTCTATGGCGGCGAGCCGCTACTCTGTTTAGAGACGATGGTAGCCTGTCTTGAACACATTACCATGGCGAAAGAGACAGGCAGGCTACCCGCAAACACGCGGGTCGTACTGAACTCGAACGCCACTCTGATCAACGACGACGTCGCTCAAATGCTTGCATCCTATGGTGTTACCGCTTCTATCTCGATCGATGGTCCCCAAGAAGTCCACGACGCAGTGCGAACCGACGTGAATGGTTCAGGATCGTTCGTGAGAGCGATGGCCGGACACGAAGCTCTTAAGCGCGCTGGTGTGGATGTGGGCATCAGCTGTGCTCTCGATGAGTCTAAGGCGAATCGTGTTGTCGAGATCGCTCGATGGATCATCGAGAACCTGGACATCAGCGTCTTCGGCTTTAACTTACTACTCGCGCCTGGCGTCACACAAACAGGCTTCGACCTCAAGAAGTACAGCCGTATGGTGGCCAAGGGGATGGTTGAGTCGTTCACGCTGTGCCAGGAGACCGGCGTACAAGAAGAGAGAACAATGCGGCTGGCACGTTCATTCGCGCTTGGCGAGATACACTATGTTGACTGCAGTGCTTGTGGTCAGCAGATTGTCATCGACCCAAGCGGACGAATCGGCGTCTGCCATGCCTACGTCGCCTCCGACGACAACTTCTTCCCCTTCAGCTCCACGCTTGACCCCTTCACCCATCCCTGCTGGACAAACTGGCGAAAGCGTTCGCCTATCAACAATAACGAGTGCCTCAGCTGTCACGCCCTGTCTCTCTGTGGAGGCGGATGCCCTTACAATGCCGAGGTTTGGCAAGGCAGTATCTGGGCGACCGACCCGACATTCTGTACGTTTGCGAAGACGATGACCAAGTACCTCGTAGGCTCCACCGCCGAAAGAGTGATAAGTCGAATACGACCCCGGGCGGGTTGAGAAGGTCAACCCGCCCTGTTTTTTCCTAAATTTAATTTAAAATATAATTAAGAATTATATGTATCCAGAATTAAAATTTATTTATTCCAAAAGGAAAGACTTAGAGATTTTTTTAGGTTTTATCGAAACAAATAAATACTTTGATAAAAGTGAAGATCTTAAAATTGGATTTTTTAGCATTTTTCCTGAATTGAGAGACACGGAAAAAATGGCAACAGAAGAAGCTAAAAAAAAAGCGCAAAAAATCATTGATAAAGAATATTCGAAGAAAAAGAAAACGATTGAAAAAAATCTGAAAAAGATCAAAGCCGATTGGCAAAAAGTTGCTCCGTGGTTTTATAAAGAGTGTGATCGAATTTTTGAAAGCCAACCCTGGCCGGAAGGGAAATATATCGCCTACACTACTATTTGGGGAATTTATCCGCGTTTTCTTGGTGATAAAACTTTCACTTTTCCATATAAGCATAAATTAAAAAACTATCCCTTAGTTGTTATTGCTCATGAAATGCTGCACTTTATGTTTTATGATTATTTATTTAAAAATTATCCTAAGTATAAAAATAAACAATATGAAGAAAAAATTTGGGGGATGTCAGAGATATTTAATGCCTTAATTCAAAATTCAGGAAGATGGCAGAGAAAATTAGAACAAAAAGTAATTATCTATTCAAAATTAAAACCAGAAATTAAAAAGATGCAAAAAATATTGCTTCCAGACTTTACTGCCAAAGATTTTACTGAAAATTGGGAAAAATTAAAAGAGTTAAAAAAGTACTAATGTCCGTCTGGCAGCAAAAAAATAAACTTGGAGAGCTAGTTTTTTTTATTTAAAACTAATCTTGGTTTTGTGCGGTGGCTGTCTTCTTCAAAAGGACCTGTCCCATTTTCATATATGACAATATTAGGATCTCCTACTTTCGGATCAATTCTGTACGCGTCGGCAAAGTCGAAATTAGCACTCTTTAGCTGTTTTAATATCAAACCGTGATATCTTTTCTTCTTTGCTTCTAATTGTCTTTTGGTATAGGAGACACCAGCTTTAAGTTCTAATAAAACATAAAAAATCTGATGCTGTTCCTTGTCAAAATCAGTCGCTAATTTAAAACTGTGCACATCTTTTATCTGTCCGTTAAAAAGAACGGGCGCGATCTGCTCGGGATAGACGTTAGCCCCGCCGATGATGACGGTGTCGTCGCGCCGGCCGAAGCAGTAAACAAACGGCTGCTGCCAGATGACGTTTCTTGATAATCCTTTTTTATTGAACAGTTTTTTATAATCATAACCGTGTTTTTTCAGAATCGTTTCCATCTCTCTAAACTTGATCACCCCGCCGCGGTCGTGGATATTATAGCGCACCAAGGGCGTGGTACTCTTAGTCGTGATTAAAATTTCGCCGTTATACTCTTCAATATAATAAGCGCCGGTGTTGTATTGGAAAAGCGAGGGCACACAGTCGGTCTTGCCAAACAGTTCCTCGCGCAGTTTTTTGTTTTTAAAAGCCAAATCTCGTATTAAATTAGTCAAAGGAGAACCTTGTCCCGAAAGCCCCGTGTCAGTTACGCCGTAGCCGTCAATAATCGTGGTTAAATTTCCCGGATCGCCAGTAGCTAATTTATTGATATACTGCCGCCATTCAACTGTATGCCCTTCGCCGGCAGTAAACATTTTTAGATTTAATTTTCTGATATTGACTCCGGCATCCTGCAAGCGGTCAATAATAGTTCGGGCAAAAGTCGCGTAAGAAAAAATTATGGTTTGGTCATAATATTTAAATAACTTAACAATGGTGTAAACAATGCTGTCAATATCGACGCCAGTCGTCGCCATGGTCAGATTATATTTTTGAGTCAAAGGCCTGATCGCCGAATGGACGGAGAACCCCGCCATCCAGGGGCCAAGGGCATAGGCATTCACCAACAGGGTTGATTTTTTATCAATCTGCCAATAAAGGCGCATAAACAATTCAAAAACCAAAGGCAAAAATTCTTCATACTCAAAATATCTGGGCCAAATCGTCGGCTCGTCAATTGTGCCGGAGCTCAAGGAAACACTATAAAGATTTTTGCCGGCTTTAACCGAATTGACATCATTAAAGCCATAGGCCTGAATATAGTTGTATTTATCACTCGCAGGAATTAACGAAAAATCCTCCATCGATTTTATGTTTTTGGGCTGAAATTTCTGCAATTTTAAAAATTCCTGATAAGCGGGGATGGTTTCGGCTGATTCCTGGAAAACCCCCAGCGCTGTTTTTTGCGCCATCATCTCCCAAACTTCCGCCGGCATATTAGCAAAAAACTTTACCGCCCGGTTATGATCAGCCATAATCTCTTTAATGTCCGGGACGACTGGAGGCTTTTTCTGGGATACTCTTTTTGATTCAGATTTCATTTTGGCTTTAGACATTTTTTAACCTTTCTTTATTATTAACAAATAAGGAAGCGATTATCCCCACGGCCGCGATCGAGGCGAGGATGAGATATCCAGTAAAAGTATTAATAATGAATCCCGAGACTATGGCAATGCCCATTAAACTTCCGATCGACTGCAGGGTGTTTAAAATCCCAGAGGCTTCGCCTGATTTTTCTTTGGGCGCGGAACCAAGAACCGTAGTAAAGATGGCCGTAATTAATAAACCTCCGCCAGCTCCGGCAATGATATAAGCAAACATCAATCCTCTAAAATATGAAAGCTCTGGTTTAATTATAGCTAAAAAGATGAGAGAAGTAAAGAGCAGAGTAATACTTAAAAAATTTGATAGGCGCCAGTTTTTAATAAATCCGCCGATACCGGCAAAAATAACCATAAATAAAGGCACGGGCAGAAGAGCGAGACCGGCAACAAAAGGATTAAAGCCGACTCTCTCCTGCAGGAAGAAAGTATTCATTAGCGATAATCCCGAGACAGAGATCATGGCGGTAAAGCTGACGATATTTGATGAAGTGAAATTGCGGTTCTTGAATAATTTTAGATCAAACGCCGGAAATTTGGCAAAGCGCAAAGTAATTATCATCACGACCAAAGAAATTATCCCCGGCAGAATAAATATTTTTAAACTTGGAGTTGTCAGCCCCAAGACGATCATAAATAAACCGACAACCATCAAGATTGTGCCAAAATAATCAACGGCTTTATCTTTTTGCGCTGGTTCGATTTTGGGTATTTTAAACTTGGAAATAATTATCGCCGCCAACACTATCGGTATATTCAAAAGGAACAAGAGGTGCCAACCTTCGAAGTAACTAATCTTCAAATTGGCGAATAATCCTCCGAGCACCGGGCCGACAACCAGACCGGCGGAAAAAAACATGGCGGTGACGGAAAATGCTTTCTCCCTGTTCTTCCAAAGATGGGCAATGATTGAGAGCGGCGCGGCATAAAGAATAGCCGTTCCAACCCCCTGCAGAACGCGAGAAATAATAATTAGGTAAAAGCTGTTCAAAAACCCAATAAAAAGCGATGATAAACCAAATAAAATTAAACCAAAAATATAAGTCTTCTTGGCGCCGATTAAATCACAAACCTTTCCCGCGATCATCAGGGTGGAGACCATCGCCAAAACATGGGCCGTAACTACCCACTGGCTAAGACTGACGCTTACATTAAAATTGGAGGTAATTTTGGGCAGTATTATATTTACACCCGTGGTATCAATGGCGCCTAATAAGTCAGCTAACCCGACGGCTACCAGAATTAACCAATGTTTTTTCATTTTTTTTATTAACTTGAGATAATTCAGGGTCGAGTGAAATGGTATAAGGATTGCCCTTAAATTTTTGTCCCAAAGATATTTTTTTCATTAAATTGACGACGATTGACGAGAGCATTTGAGCGGCAATAATCGGCTGAGGAAAATGTTTTATCTCGCCCTTTAAAAGTTTATCAACCGCCGGATAAAGATAATCAGGGATGTACTTCATCGTGTGATTCAAAAAGCGGCCGTAAAAATCTTCTTGGGTTATGGCGGCCGCGCTTTTATTTTTCGCATAGCCCAAAAGTTCTTTATAGGTTTTCCCTCCGGGGCGATAAACAATGACCAGACTGCCAAAACCCATATCATAAGGAGAGATA
>JAHJRZ010000080.1 GCA_018830605.1 Patescibacteria group bacterium
CAGAATTGAGCTTTTTTATTCATTTATCACTTTAATCGTTGATATTTTTATCCTCTTGGGCATTTTTTTGTCCAGTTATTATTTTCGTTATTCTTTCAATCCCTTCACGTTCCCTTATGGTGTAAAAATTGATCTTAAAGAATATTTATCTCTCCTTTTTCTTTTGATTCCGGTCTGGATCGCTATCTTCTTCTCTTTAGGCGTTTACCGGCTTGAGGGGACGAGGAAGATTTTTTCTGAACTCTCCTCAATCTTCTGGGCCGTCACATTTTCCGTGGTGATGACGACGACGATTATGTTTATTCTGCGCGACATTGGTTTTTCGCGTTTAATGCTGATTTATATTTGGATTTTGGCTCTCTTGGCTTTTTCTTTGTTTCGTATCCTCTTTTTTTATCTGCGCCGCTATTTAGTCAGGTTCGGTTGGGGAGTGAAGCGAGTCTTGATTATCGGACAGAACGAAGCAACTGAGTCATTAAAGCAGTTTTTTGCTCAAAATCCGGGCTACGGCTATAGAGCGGCTTATCAGATTAAAAATGGCAGAGACCTTAAGCTTACAGAATTGAACCAATTGATCAAGAATTATCGTCTTAATCAGATTATTCAGGGGGAGAGTTCGATTGATCCGGAAAAAAATTTGAAAATAATGCGCTTGGCGCAGGAGAAGCAGCTGATTTTTAGTCAGATTCCGACTCTCTATGAACTGCGCAAAGGCGCTTTTAAGATTGAGACGATCGGCGAGGTGCCGCTTTTATGCTTTAGGAGAACGCCGCTCGACGGCTGGGGAAGAATTATCAAGCGGGTAGTTGATTTTATTTTAGCTCTTTTAGCTTTGATTATTCTTCTGCCTTTCTTTTTAATCATCGCTTTAATTATTAAGCTTGACTCTGCAGGATCGGTCTTTTTTCGCCAGAAACGGGTGGCTAAAGGCGGTTATTTTTATCTTTTTAAATTTCGCTCTATGGTTGACGAGGCGGAAAAACTCAAAAAAAAGTTGATGCATAAAAATGAGCGCAAAGAGGGGATCCTTTTTAAGATAAAAAATGATCCCCGCGTCACTCGAGTGGGCCGAGTTCTGCGCCAAACGAGAATTGATGAACTGCCTCAATTAATTAATGTTTTAAAGGGCGAGATCAGCTTAGTCGGTCCCAGGCCCCATCTGCCGAGCGAGGTTAAAAGATACAAAAAAAGGCACCGGATTGTTCTTTTGATCAAGCCGGGCATTACGGGAATGGCGCAGGTCTCGGGCGCTTCGGATTTGAGCTTTGAAGATGAGGTTAAGCTTGATGCTTATTATATTGAGAATTGGTCCTTGTTTTTAGATTTTATTATTCTGATTAAGACCATTGGTGTGGTTTTGAGAGGTCAAGGAGCTGTTTAATGAGAGTCGTTTTAGCCCAAGATTGGCTGACAGATAATGGCGGAGGCGAGCAGTGCCTTCGAGGATTTTTGGATTTATATCCTAAAAGCCCGATTTTAACGACTATTTGGAATGAGAAAAAAGTGAAGCAGTTTAATGATACTAAAATTTGTACTTCTTTTTTAAATAATTATCCTTATGCCAAGACCAAGTGGCGGATTTTTGCTCCCATTCTGCCCCGAGCCGTCGAATCTTTAAGAGTGCCGAGAGCTGATGTCTTAATCTCTAATTGCTACACGGTCATCAAGGGATTGATTACCAAGCCAGAGACACTGCATATCTGTTATTGTCATACGCCGACCAGATCCCTGTGGCTGAGAGAGATTGACGAGCGTCCGTATCAGGGAAATTTTATCAAGAGAGCTTTTGCCTCAAAAATAGCCCATGACCTGCGGCTTTGGGATTTTGCCGCAGCGCAAAGGCCAGATCTTTTTGTTGCCAATTCCAAAAATGCCAAGAAGAGAATCAAAAAATTCTATCGCCGCGGCTCAAAGGTTATCTATCCGCCGGTTGATATCCATAAATTTAAGGTTGAAGAAAAAAAAGAGATAGGGGATTATTTTCTTTTTGTCAGCCGTTTGATTCCTTATAAAAAGGCAGATCTGGTCGTCGCCGCTTTTAACCAGTCAGGACTTCCTTTGAAGATCGCCGGTGACGGTCCGGAAAGAAAAAAATTAGAAAAAATGGCAAATAATAATATCGAGATTTTGGGCTATGTTGATAATAAAAGATTAATTGAGCTTTTGTCGCACTGCCGCGCTTTTATCTTTCCCGCGGAAGAGGATTTTGGCATTGCGCCAGTTGAGGCCATGGCCTCGGGCCGGCCAGTCATTGCTTATGCCAAGGGCGGAGCGCTTGAAACAGTCGTTGAGGGAAGAACAGGTTTGTTTTTTAAAGATCAAACAATTGATTCATTAATTTTGACAGTCAAAAGATTTGAGAAATTTGAACCACTCTTTAATCCCCAAGATTCAAGAACGCAGGCAGAGAAGTTTTCTATTGAAAGATACGAAATGGAATGGAGGGGGTTTGTGGAAAAATCTTTGCTTGAATATAACAAGGATGATAAAATAAATTTAAATATTCAATAATTAAAATGACCATGGAGATTAGAAATTATTTTAGAGTAATTAGAAGATTTATTTGGTGGCTTATTATTCCCGTCTTTGTATTTTTGATTGCGGCTTTAATTGGCAGTTTGATTTACAGCCAGAGCTATGAAGGTCCGGTCGTCTTTGCCATCAACCGCAAGTCCCAGCAAAAAGAAACGCTTGATTACCAATATGACAGCTATTATGCCATTCAGGCCAATAATGTTTTGGCGAGCCAATTTAATGAGTGGCTCAAGGGCGGCTCAGTCGTTCCGGCGATTTATCAGAGAGCGGGATTAAAAGATGAGAGCTCAATTTTACAGAAAGAGTGGAAGGTTGAGAACCATTCGCCGCAGGATATTGAGATAATCTTTCGCGGCCGAAACAAAGACCGCGTCTCGACTTTAGCTCAAGCCGCGCTTGAGACGGTTAAGGACAAACAAGAGGAATTTACCGGACCCGAGGAGGCGGCACTCGGAACGATTACCATTCCCAGCGGAGTGATTATTACAGCTAAGAGCACTTCACTTCTTTTGAATCTGATCGTCGGATTTTTTGCCGGGATCTTAATCGGCCTCATCTTTGTTTATTTTAAAGAAATATTTACTACTGACGAAATTCAAAATCCAAAATGACCCGCGGTGTCATCTCGAGGAGCCGCGGCGACGAGAGATCTCATGAGATTTCTCGTCCTCGACAAGCTCGGACTCGAAATGACATCCCTCCGTCGGGATGACAACTGCTTTGTCAATTTGAGATTTAAGGATTTTTATGAAGGTGGGGTTGAGGCCAAAAAAATTTTTTCATGATATTGTGGTTCTGCCTCAAGAAGAGATAAAGAGGCAAGAGTTTGAGATAAAGAATCATCGAAAGAATAAGCTTCAAATTAGAAAGCCATTAGTCTTAGATGCTCTTATCCCTGAAGATTTGGTTAAAAAAAGGGTCTCTTTGCTTTGGCCGGGTAAAAAGGAAAGGTTAGAAAGATTTAAGGATAAAAAGAGATTGCAAACGATTGAGGAAGCAGCCGAGAGTGTTTTGTGCCACAAGACTCAAATCGAACCAAGACCTCTTAAAAAAATACGAGCCAAGACCTTTATTAAAAACTCTTTGCTTCTTTTTTTAAAACTCTCTTTTGTAGCTTTGATGGTTTATAATGCTTGTTCCCTCTATTTTGAAAAAAATTGGCTGACCGAGAAGATAAATAATCTTTCGTTGGCCTCAAAAGTGCATATTGTTAAGGCAGAAGAGGCATTAGCTAACTTTGACCGTAAAGGGAGCGCTCAAGAGCTTGACAAGGCCGGGATCAAGCTTTTAGCGATTAAAGAAGAGCTTTTAAATCAGGGAGAGTATAATTATCTTCTGCCGAGCCACCCTCTGCTCTCTAATGAATTGAGCCAAGGCCAGAATATACTTGAGCTCGGGATTCTGCTTAAGGACACGAGCCGCGATCTTAATTTGACTCTTGATTCTTTAATGCAGGCAGAGGCAAGAGGGAGTCTGCTTGATAGAACTGATGATTTGAGAATCGTTTTAAAAAAGATTAAAAAGAGAGTTGACCGCGCTGATGCTATTCTTAAGACCGATCCCAAGATTAAAGAGGCGCTTGGTTTTGAAACCGGGGGGAAGATTGATAATATTATCAGCCAGTCCAAAGAAGAGATCTCAAAGATCAACCAAGCTTTGGAGCTGATGCCCTTGATTTTAGGCGAAAGAGGCGACAACCGTTATTTAGTCCTCTTTATGAATAATGCGGAGATGAGGCCCGGAGGTGGATTCCCGGGCAATTATGGCGTGGTCTCATTTGCCGATAATAATTTTGAGAGTATTTATATTAATGATATTTATTATCTTCAGTGGTTGAAGCGAGATAAATTCGCTGAGCTCGATAATGACCCCTTGGCAGCGGCCGGATTGCCAACTGATCTTTATTTATCTAAACCTATAAGCGAAATAGTCGGCGGGGGTTATGCGCTTTTTTCTTCTAATTGGAGCCTTGACTTTAGGGATAATGCCAAAAGAGCTGTCTATCTTTATAAAAATGTTTATGAGCAGGAGGAGGCGGCAGGCGTCATCGGCCTGACGCCAAATCTGGTGGAGGATATTCTGGGAATTATTGGCCCGGTTAAGATGGATGACTACAGTATTGAGCTTAATCAAGAAAATTTCCGCGAGATTATTGAGTACAAAGTAGAGTTTGACAATCCTTTTAAGACCGAGGGCCGGCGCGAGATCAATCCCAAACAGGTCTTGGCTGATTTTGGGCCCAAGTTTATGGAGAAGATTAATGGGGCGGATCTAAGCCAGAAGATAAAAATCTTGCAAGCCGCTCTTGATAATCTCAAAGAGAAGCAGATTCTTCTTTATCATACTGATCCCAAGGTTCAAGCTTTAATTTCTGAACTGGATGCTTCAGGTGAGATTAAAGACAGCCCAGGCGATTTCTTAAGTATTTTTCATTTTAATATTAATGGACAGAAGAATGGCCAGCAATTAGAGAGAAGAGCCAAATTTTCAAGCGAGGTGAATCAACTTGGCTTTGCCAAAAACGAGCTTAATCTGACCGTTCTTTTGAATGAAAATAACCCGCGGCCTCTGCACCAGAGAGATAGGTCTTATCTTGAAGTGGTGGTGCCCTTAGGTTCAAGAATTAGGGAAGCAAAGATGGAGGGTCGAGATTTTGTGGGCGAGGTTGATTATTTTCAGGAGGCAGGCCACACGGTTTTTGGCTTTTGGCTGGAGCTTGATCCGGGAGAGGCCAAGAATATTGTTTTAAAATATCAGGCGCCTATCGCTGGGTATTCAGACTCTCTTTACAGCTTGAATTTATTCAAACAGCCAGGCGCAAATGCGATTGAGTTTGAAGGAGAGATTAAGTTTGAAGATAGCTCTAAATACGGTTCTCAGCCGAGGACTATTAAAGAATTAATTGATTCGGATAAGACGATAAAGTTCTAATCCAGTATTTTTAAGATTATTTATTAGAGAGGAATCAGCCCCTCATTTTGGCTTTACAATAACCTTAAAATATGATATAATTTAGTTGTATAGAGGACTTACGCATTTTGTCATTGCGAGCGAAGTCCCTGCGACGGGACGAAGCGAAGCAATCTCTAGCTGGGTTACCAGCAAGATTGCTTCGTCGGTCTACGACCTCCTCGCAATGACAGTATTAGGTTATTTGCGTAAGTCCTGTTGTATAGATCTTTATTGGGTCTAAAAACAAAAATTCACCCCTGTTAAATCCCCGCCATCGGCGGGGGCAAAAACAAAATGCCAAAACAAACAAAAAAACACATTTTTTTAGTATTATTTATCTTTTTTATCATAGCGGGATTATTTTGGTCCGGTGTTCTTATTTTTGAAAATAGAGAAAATCTTAAAGTTTTACTAGCCGGCAAATTCGGCGCCTCAGCTGATGAAAGAAAAATAAAAGAACCTCAATTAAATAAAGTACCCTTTGATATTAAAGCTATAAATTCCGATGTAGAACCATATATTTTACCCCAAAATGAGGAAAATAAGGTGAAGATTATTATTATCCCGGGAAAAAGTAACTGGCAAAGACAGGAAGAAGCCAGACTTCAGGCCGAGGAGGAAGCAAGAATAAAAGCGGAAGAGGAAAAGAGAAAGAAAAAACAGGTTCAAGTGGAGGATACAGGTAGTTTTTGCGCTGATCCAGGTTCGCGTTACATTGAAATGGATCTATCCTCACAGCGCCTCGCTTTATGTAATTTTGCTAAAACAGAAGGAGTCTTCCCCATATCTTCAGGTTCAAGACAATACCCTACTCCTACCGGCCATTTCCAGATAAATTCAAAGACTTTACGTGCCTATTCCTCAATGTATAATCTTTATATGCCTTATTGGATGTCTTTTATTGGCAGCGCTTATGGTATCCATGAATTGCCGGAATATCCCAATGGCGCCAAAGAAGGGGCGAATTTATTGGGCCAAGCAGTTTCTCATGGCTGTGTTAGATTAGGAGTAGGC
Source organism: Patescibacteria group bacterium (assembly GCA_018830605.1). Classification (GTDB taxonomy): domain Bacteria; phylum Patescibacteriota; class UBA1384; order JAHJRZ01; family JAHJRZ01; genus JAHJRZ01. The sequence goes on from JAHJRZ010000080.1 coordinate 6,502, forward strand.
GCGGCCGCCACGGTCTATAATTGGGCGCCAGTTGGGACGCCGGTTATCGTTCACCAATAATCTCTGAAATTAGGTAGAAATTGGCAAATTGTTTTGGAGTTTGATTTAATAGTCCCAAGGAGGGCAATTTGCCTTATCGTCATTACGTCAACTTTGCTGCTCTAATTTCGAGTTTGGTTTTGTATTTGTGGCTACGCCAGATTTTGAGAGTTCGTTTTAGATTAATCTTGGCTGGCGTTATTTTGCTCTTGGGCTTTTCTCCATTTGTTTATTTTTATCTCCAGACTACTCAAGCGGCGGCAACAACTTGCTATTGGGTGGGAGATACTAATCCCGCTCTCTGGAATGACGCCACGCACTGGTCATCAAGTTCTGGCGGAGCTGGCTCAACCTGCGATGGAGGCGTGGTGCCGGGGAGTGATGATACAGTTATCTTTGATGGACTCAACCTCAATAGCGTTAATGTTGATGTTGCGGTCTCGATTGCGGCTTTGACCAATGCTGGCGGCTATTCAGGCGCTCTTAATACTCAAAATTATAGTTTTGCCGTGGCTGGCGATTTTCAGTGGGGAGCCGGCGCTTTTTCTGCTGGCAGTTCAGCGATGACAATCTCTGGCAGTTATTCTAATTCAGGGACATTCACCGCTGGCACCTCAACCGTTACCTTCAATGCCACCACGGTCGGCAAAACTCTCTCTGGCACGATGACCGGAGGTTCCGCTTTCTATAAAATCGCCTTTAATGGTGTAGGAGGAGCTTGGGCAGTCACCAACTCAATGACCGTTACCGCCCCTAACGCCTTAGACACCCTTGTCATCGGCAATGGCACGGTTACTTTAGGCGATGGTCTTGTCTCTGGCTCATTTGAAGTTGACGGCAAGACAACTATTGCCAATACTGCTGGACAAACAGGAACTTTGCAGACCTCGGCTGTGCCTCAAGGCCAGACCATCACCTTTGACATCAACAACAACGCCACCTTACCCTCTTGCGCTAATTGCATTATTACTGTGGGCGCTACTAGCGGTGCTGGCCAAGGGAATCTCAAGATTAGAAAAAACACCGTTCTCCGTCTCAACCCCAACGCCACCAGTTCAGATACTGGCATTGAAACAGAATCCACCGGCTATTTAGAAATTCAAGGAAGCCAGGATGATACG
>JAHJRZ010000006.1 GCA_018830605.1 Patescibacteria group bacterium
AATGCGGGCAGTTCATCGTTAAAGGCGAAATTATTTGACGCCAATCTTAATACTTTGAAATCTTTTGAGATTAACCGCATCGGTGAAATTGGTATGAAGACACATCAAAAGGCGGCACAAAAGGTGTTGGCTGAGCTTAAAAACGAGGATTTTAAGGTAGTTGGTCATCGCGTGGTCCACGGCGGCGAGAAGTATTTTAAACTGACCGAGATTACACCCGAGGTAATTCAAGATCTCAAAAATCTCTCAATTTTGGCGCCCCAGCATAATCCACAGGCACTCGAGGTAATTAAAACAATTAAAAATAAAAAGCAGTATGCTCTTTTTGACACTGGTTTTTTTAATGACCTTCCACTTGAAGCCAAGATCTATCCTTTGCCTTACAAATATTACAAAAAAGAAGGAATTAGGCGATTTGGCTTTCACGGAATTTCCCACCAGTATGCGGCGGAGCAGGCGTCAAACCAATTAGGCGAGGACATCTTAAATACTAATTTAATTACTATTCATCTTGGCGCCGGCTGTTCTGTCGCCGCGATTTCTCAAGGCAAGCCGGTTGATATCTCAATGGGCTTTACCCCCTTGGAAGGGTTGATGATGATGACGCGCGCAGGCTCAATTGATCCGGGGATTATCTTTTATTTAATGGATGAAAAAAAGATGGCGCCGGAAAAAATCAGGAGAATACTTGAGTTTGAATCAGGAATTTTGGGAATTTCTGGAATCTCAAGTGATATGAAAGATGTGATGTTTGTCGCTGGAATCAGAATTGAGGATGAGGACGAGAAGTATGTGCCGCCAAAGAGCATTAAGTGCGGGGCTGATGGAGTCAAACGGGCTAATCTCGCGATTGAGGTCTTCTGCCGCACTATCCGCAAGCATGTCGGAGCTTATTGCGCGCTCTTAAATAATAAAGTTAATGCCCTGATTTTTACTGGCGAGATCGGCTATAACTCATCGCTTTTGCGCATCAAAATAACTAAAGACCTGCGTATTAATACACTCGTCATTAAACCAAATGAAGAGTTGGCAATCGCGCGAGAAATTAATAAATTGTTAAATGAATAATGATGTTACCGAAATTCGCTGGCACGGCAGAGGTGGACAAGGCGTCAAGACCGCCTCTTTTTTGCTGGCTGAAGCGATGATTAATTGCGATGTAGAAGCGCAGGGATTTCCCGAGTACGGCCCGGAGAAGAGCGGGGCGCCAGTGGCGGCTTATAACCGTATTTCCAAAAAAAGAATTTTAACCCATACTGGCATAAAAAATCCGGATGTGGTTGTTATTCTTGATCCATCGATGATTTCCAAAGACAACGATTTTAAAAATCCCCTAAATTCTATTTGGAATACGGGGGTGGCCGAAAAAACAATAATCATTGCCAATCTCCCGCGTGATTTTCCAGAAAACAATTGCTCTACGGAAAAAATTTATACGATTGATGCGACGAGCATCGCCCGAAAATTAATCGGCAAACCAATTCCCAATACCACACTTATCGGCGTATTGATTAAAGTTTTGAAATTAGATTTGAAAACATTAGAGAAATCTTTCCGTTCCCGTTTAGAAAAAAAGCTCCCGCCAAAAATTGTCGACGGCAATATAAAATGTATTGAAGAAGGATATAATTCGGCATGAAAAAAAATAAATATTTTGCCGGAATAATTAAAGATCCTGGTTCAACCCTCAAATACAAGACCTATGTCTGGCGGGATGGGCTGAAGCCGAGCTGGATTAAGAAGAATTGCACCAACTGCCTAACTTGTTTTATAAATTGTCCGGACCAGGCAATTAAAGTTGATAAAGACGGCAATATGGCGGGTCATAATTTAGACTATTGCAAGGGCTGCGGCATCTGCGCTCAAGTCTGCCCCGCCAAACCCAAAGCAATCGTTATGAAAAAGGAATGACCATGAAAAGAGTAGCATTAACGGGTAACGAGGCGATGGCGCTGGCAATGAGACAGGCGAAACCTGATGTTTTTATCGGTTATCCGATTACTCCGGCTTCGGATATTTTGAGCGCCATCGCCAAGTATGTAGCTAATGGCGAGATGGAAGCTGAATTTATGACGCCCGAATCTGAACACTCGGTCGCTTCAGCTCTCTTTGGCGCTTCATCTGCCGGGGCCAGGTCTTTTACCTGCACCGCTTCACAGGGGTTGGCCCTAATGCACGAGGTTCTGCATATTATTTCTGGCGCCCGTCTGCCGATCGTGATTAGTTCATCTTCCCGTTCTCTTTCCTCTCCTATCAACGTTCATGGTGATCATGCTGATTTTATGGATATGCGCGATGCTTCTTTTATCCAAATCTTTTCGGAAAATTCACAGGATTCATATGATAATTTTTTGCAGGGAGTTAAGATTGCTGAATCGGTTCGTCTGCCGGCTATCATCTCCAGCGACGGCTTTATCACCTCCCATAATCTTGAGCCGGTTGAAGTCTTGAAGGATGATGAGGCATATGATTTTGTCGGCGAATTCAAACCTGCATATTCAATCTTGGATATTCAAAACCCCATCACCATCAATCCCCTCTCTCTGCCTGATTCTTTTATGGAGATAAAAAAAAGCCAATCTGACGCCATGGCTTTTGCCAAAAAAGAAATTATCAAAACAGCAAAAGAATATCAAAAATTATCTGGCCGCGAATATGGATTTTTCCGGCCTTACAAACTCAAGGACGCAGAAATTGCCATTGTGGTGATGGGTTCGACTGCAGAAACAGCCCAATCCGTGATCGACGAATTAAGAAAAAAGGACGTTAAAGCTGGAATTCTGGCATTAAGAGTTTTTCGACCTTTTCCCTATCTCAAGATTGCTGAGGCCTTAAAAAATTGTAAAGCAATCTGCATTATGGACCGCTCTGACGGGTTTTCCGGCCACGGCGGGCCGTTATTTGTGGAGACGAGCGCCGCTTTGTATGACTTAAAAAACAAACCTAAAATAATCTCGCGTATCTATGGTCTTGGCGGCAGAGAGATTAATGAGGAGATGATAAAATCAGTCTTTGAGGATATAAAAAAATTATCGGAAAATAAAAAAGTTGAGAGATATGGATATGTTGGTCTTAAAATCTAAAATGTTAAATCTAAAATCTAAAATTCACATTTAAAATTTCAAATTTGATTTTTACATTTTACATTTTAATTTTTAAATTGAAATATGGATTTGCATAAATTAGCTAAAATTGAGCCCAAATTTGTCTCTGGCCACCGCTTGTGCTCCGGCTGCGGCGCGGGAATTGTGGTTAATCAGGCGATGCTCGCCGCAGGTTTAGAGAATATCGTCGTCATTAATGCCACAGGTTGTTTAGAAGTGACAACCACTATTTATCCGCAGACCGCCTGGAATGTTCCCTGGATCCATTGTGCTTTGGAAAATGCGGCCTCGACCGCGGCTGGAGTCGAAACAGCTTATAAAGCCCTGAAAAAGAAAGGGCGACTCCCCGGTCAAAAAGGGGATCTCTCGTTGTCGGCGACTCCTCGAGATGACCCCGGCGGGGTCAAATTCATCGTCTTTGCGGGTGATGGCGGCACTTACGATATTGGTTTGCAGGCACTCTCCGGAATGCTGGAGCGAGGCCACAATGTTTTATACATTTGCTACAATAATGAGGCCTATATGAATACTGGATATCAGAGATCCGGTGCCACCCCTCTGCATGCCGAGACCACAACCAGGCCGTGGGGAAGAGATACTCATGGCAATCCGACCAGGCGCAAAAATTTAACCAAGATTGTTGAAGCGCATAAAGTTCCTTTTGTTGCTCAAGCCGCAACCGCCTTTCACCTTGATTTTATGCAGAAAGTAAAATTAGGTCTGGCAACTGAAGGCCCGGCTTTTATTGATGTCCTTTCCACGTGCCGATTAGGTTGGGGTCATCCCTCAAATATGGCTTATGAGTTGTCAAGATTAGCGGTTGAGACATGCTATTGGCCAATTTATGAGATACGCAACGGCCGATTCAGATTAAATTATCGTCCCAAAAATCCAAAGCCATTAGAGGATTTTTTGCGATACCAAAAACGTTTCGAGCATCTGCTCCTGCCGGAAAATAAAGATGATTTAGAAGAATTAAAAAGAGAAGTAAGTCAAGAATGGGAGGAATTAATTAAAAGAGAAGATTGTGATAGGGTTTGTCTGCGCGCTTCAAAAACAAATCATCATGCATGACAAGCTAATCTCAAATCAAAAATCACAAATATCAAATGAAATGTCAAAGCAAAAAATAATAAATTCATAATTTTGGCATTTGATATTTAAGTTTTTATTTGAGATTTGATATTTTTTATTTGATATTCGTCTATGTTTGTTCTGATGTTGCATCTTTTTAATAGCTAATCTATAATAAAATTAATATTATATTAAAAAAGGATTTCATCATGACTTGGTACTGGTGGCTGATTATTGTTGTCGCTATTATCATTGTCGCTTGGCTGATCGTCTCAATGACCAAGAAAAAGAGCGGCGAGGGTGAAGATCGGGGGCCACAAGGACCGCAGGCCTCGGTTTAACATTAAACTAATAACTCGCGAATAATCGACGAATAACTCACAAATGATTTATTTTGTTTAGTTTGATGGCAGTTTTTAAGTTGATCACGGGGTATTAGCTCAGTTGGCTAGAGCGTCTCGATGGCATCGAGAAGGCCGCCGGTTCAAATCCGGCATACTCCAAAAATTTTCGTGCTATTGACAGATTTTAAGGGGTATGATATAATGCTAATTGTAAAAATTAGGGCTTGATATCAGAGATAATGTGTGATATTATCTTTAATATCAGGTCTTAAACAAAATACCTTCAAAGCCCAGGGTTTTGACCTGTACCTTCTCTTCCTATTGGGTGCCAGCTGGCATGAGCGCAAGCTCGGAGAGGGCAAAGGCACTACCCGGGGACTGGTGTCTGTGGGTGAACGCCAGGATAAATCTCTTGGACAGTCTCTGCATCTGCGGGGACTGAGTGGTCTCTAGCTCGCGTGAACTTGGGACCATCTCCAAGAGAATCGCCCACAAATAAGACCAAGTCGAGATCCTGAACGAGGTGAAGAGAATGCCTAGGGCACCGCCTTAGTCAGAGTCTCTACGGATCGCGCGAAAATACGAACCGAGCGAGAAGCTCAACCCTTCGCTCGGTTCAGCCATCATCATCACATCATTACATCAAGCGGGCTGCAAGTCCCAATCCCCATTCTCATCGCAGCCCGCTTTTTAAATCTATTTGGCAAGCAGTGACAAGAGATTAACCCCTAACGAAGCCCGCACTGAAAGTAGAGGACGGAGTCCCTTTTTCAGTAAGGGCGAAGTGGGGTATATTTGAAAAAAAGAGCCAAAGCTGTTAAAATTAATTTAAATGGATAAATACGATCACAAAAAAATTGAATCCAAGTGGCAAAAGATTTGGGCTAAAAATAAGCTCTTTGAAGCAGTTGATTTTGATAAAAGACCTAAAAATTATATTTTAGTCGAGTTCCCCTATCCTTCAGGCGAAGGCCTGCATACCGGTCATTGCCGTTCTTACACCGCCCTCGACATTATTGCTCGCAAGCGGCGGATGCAGGATTTTAATGTGCTCTTCCCTATTGGCTGGGATGCTTTTGGCTTGCCCGCAGAGAATTATGCCCTTAAAACTGGAGTTCACCCGAAGATAACGACCAAAAAAAATACTGATAATTACCGGCGCCAGCTAAAAAACTTGGGAATGTCTTTTGATTGGTCACGCGAAATAAATACGACTGATCCTAAATATTACAAATGGACCCAGTGGATATTTTTGCAATTTTATAAAAAGGGCTTGGCGTACAAAACAAAAATGCCGATTAATTTTTGCCCTTCATGCAAAATTGGGTTAGCCAATGAAGAAGTAATTAATGGCAAATGCGAGCGTTGCGGCGCCGAGGTGACCAAAAAAGAAATGGAACAGTGGATGTTAGCCATAACCAAATATGCCGACAGGCTCATCGATGATTTAGATAAAGTTGACTATTTGGAAAAAATCAAAAAACAGCAGATTAATTGGATTGGGCGATCGCGCGGCGCGACCGTCAAATTCAAGATTGTCATTGCGAGCGAAGCGAAGCAATCCTTTGACAAGATTGCTTCGTCGCCAATGGCTCCTCGCAATGACATCATCGAAGTCTTTACGACTCGGCCGGATACGCTCTCTGGCGCGACTTATATGGTTTTGTCGCCGGAGCATCAATTAATCCCAAAACTAAAATCTAAAATCCAAAATCTACCCGCAGTTGAAAAATACATTAACGAAGCCAGAAAAAAGTCGGATATTGAAAGAATGGATGAAAAGAAAGAAAAAACAGGCGTGGAATTAAAAGGCATTAAGGCCATAAATCCGGTTAACAATAAAGAAATTCCGGTCTTTGTGGCTGATTACGTGCTCTCGAGTTATGGCACAGGTGCTATTATGGCAGTGCCGGCGCATGACCAGCGCGACTTTGAATTTGCCAAGAAATTTAATTTGCCTATCGTCAAAGTAATAATTAAAAAGGATGCCATTAAAAAAATGATCTCTTGGCTTGAAAAAAGAAAATTAGGTAAAAAATCAGTTAATTATAAACTTCGTGACTGGGTTTTTTCCCGCCAACATTACTGGGGCGAACCGATTCCCGTTATTTATTGTAAAAAATGCGGCGAAGTCCCGGTTCCGGAAAATGACTTGCCGGTGGAGTTGCCGATGGTGGAAAAATATCAGCCCACAGAAACCGGCGAATCGCCTTTGGCTAATATTAAAAATTGGGTCAATACCAAATGTCCTAAATGT
>JAHJRZ010000081.1 GCA_018830605.1 Patescibacteria group bacterium
CAACGGCTCGCCTCTGCGGCCCAGAATAATTACGCCCGGCTTTGTCGATGAAAAAGATATGGTCCCGCTCTATTCTAATGCTCAAGCTTTTGTCTTCCCTTCAACCTATGAAGGTTTCGGCCTAAACCCGTTAGAAGCAATGGGCTGCGGCACCCCAGTCGCCACCTCAAACATCTCCTCAATCCCCGAGGTCTGCGGCAATGCCGCGCTTTACTTTGATCCTAAAGATCCGGAGGATGTCGCTCTTAAGACTTATACCTTACTTACTAATGGCAAGCTTCGCCAAAACTTAATCGCTCGCGGCTTTGAAAATTTAAAAAGATTCAGCTGGCAAAAGATGGCTAAAGAGACGTTGGATATTTATTCACAAACCCTTGAAAAATCATCAAAATAAGATACTCTAAACTTAGGATGAAAAATAAAAAACCGAAAAATTTGTTTTGGGCTTTGTTTTTGGGTTTGGCTGTCGTCTTCTTGACGACTATTATTTTTAGCTTAATTTTAGCCCTTTTTTATCAAAACAGATTCTATCCGCGGACAAAAATTTCCGGGGTTGAGGTTGGGGCTAGAACTAAAGAAGAAGCGATTAAAATTTTAGAAGAAAAAGACAATGACTATCTGAAAAATGGAAGCTTGGCTCTAGTTTTTTTAGATAAAGAGCAAAAAATATCCCCCCAAGATATTGCGCTCTCTTTTGACGCCCAAAAATCAATTGATTCTGTTTTTGGCCAAACGCACCAAAATTTTATTCTCTCCCCGCTCAAATCTCTCTTTTTAAAAAATGAATGGGGCCAAACAGCAAAGATTGACGAGGCAAAAACAGCCGAAATCATCAATCAATTATCCAAAGCTGAACTCATCCCAGCCAAAGACGCCAGTTTAGAAATCATTGATAACTCAATTGTTTTCAGCGAAGCAGGGTCGGGCCAGGGTCCTGATCTCGAATTAACTTTAAATTTAATCAAAGATAAGATCTCGTCTCTTGAAAGCGGCGAGATCAAAATAGAAAAGGTTGAGCTTCAGCCCAATATCTCGGATCTTGATCTGGCCCAAGCTTATTTTAAGACCTCCTTCCTCTTGCAGAACAAAGGCTTTGACCTTAAAAAAGATGGCAAGACGATCTATAGTGTTAATGCCCGAAATTTGAAAGAATGGCTCAAATTTAGCAAAAAATCTTATGCCAATTTTGAAGACACCGGAGTATTTAAAGGCCGGGTTGCCGGCGTCTCAATCTCTATCAGGGATAAATTAGGCGTCTTTGTCCTGCCCCAGCTTTTGAGGACCAAAGAGACGCTGGAGGCCAATCTTGATGCGACAAAAATAAGCAACTTTGTAAAACTTTTAGCTTCAAGAATTAACCAAGAGCCAGAAGATGCCAAGCTTTCTATTATTAATAATGCGGTGGTAATTATTAAAAAAGAGTCTTATGGCCGCGAATTAGACCAAAACAAATTACTTGAAGAGATAAATATGCGGCTTAACTCTTCATCGGAAACCGATATTGAACTCAAGGTTTTGCCGCTTATCCCAGAGATTAGAAGCAATAATATTTCTGAACTTGGAATTAAAGAAAAAATTGCTGTGGGTGAATCCATATTTGCTGGTTCGCCCAAAAACCGTATTAACAATTTAACCATTGGTACTGCCAAATTTAATGATGTCATTATTAAACCTGATGAGGTTGCATCTTTCGCTAAAATTGTCGGTTCGGTCGAACCCCAAGACGGCTATCTGCCCGAGCTCGTGATCAAGGGAACCAAAACCATCCAGGAGTACGGCGGAGGAATGTGCCAGGTCTCAACGACCTTTTATCGCGCGGCGCTGCTCGCCGGAGTACCTATTATTGAGAGACGCCCCCATGCTTATCTGGTGGGATATTATAAAGATGGACCAGACGCGACCGTCTATGTTCCTTCGACTGACTTAAAATTCAAAAATGATACCGGCCATTATATTCTTATCCAGACTAAGGTTGATCCGACCAATAAAAAAATGACCTTTGAGTTCTGGGGCACCAATGACGGCCGCCAAGTTGCTGTTTCTTCGCCGACCTTTTCTGATCCCGTTCCGGCTCCAACTGAACCGTATTATGTTGACGACCCCTCCTACCCCACCGGCTACTTAGTCGAAGAAGAAC
>JAHJRZ010000082.1 GCA_018830605.1 Patescibacteria group bacterium
CCTGACCTTCAATATTCAGAAGCGGGCCGCCTGAATTGCCGGAATTAATGGCCGCGTCAATCTGCAGAAGTCCTTCCAGAGTCTCTTGGCCCAAGCCAGAAGCGTCAGTGGCGGTAATCGTTCTTTCTTTAGCCGAGAGAACGCCGACGGTGACGGTATTTTGAAACTCGCCCAGAGCATTGCCTATGGCAATAACGGTCTGGCCGTTCTTCATCTTCTCTGGATCGCCAAATTCAACCACCGGCAAATCCTTGGCCTCAATTTTAATGACGGCTAAATCATTGAAAGGGTCTGTCGATTGAATGGTTGCCGCATAACTCTTGCCACTGTTTAAGTAAACCACATATTTAGCTGTGGCATTAGAAACAACATGCTTGTTAGTCATCACCAGCCCGTCTGAAGTGACAATAAAGCCGGTGCCGGCGCTCCGTTCAGTCGTGGTGGTGTTAAAAAAACCTGGCACTTCGGCAGTGGCGATAATACTTACCACCGAGGGATTAACTTTCTCCACCGCATCAATTACCTTCGAGCTCTCCTCAAGCGTTAATTTTTCTGTCACGGTCGCCGGAATCGAGCCGTCCAGGTTCTTTAAAAACGGCTTTAAAAGACTGCCTCCTTTAGTCAAAAGAAGGTAAACCCCTGCTCCGCCGCCGAGAATACCAAAAATTAAGCTTAAAATTATAACTAAAACTGCCCCCCTAAAACCAAGCCCCTTTTTAAATTTTACGGGGATTGAATCTTTACCTCCTTCAGAAATCTTGATGTTTTGCACTCTACCCTCCTGTCTAATTTCGCTTACTTATTTTAACATCTCTGCCAATAATTTGTTAGTCAAAACGGGATTAGCTTGTCCTTTTGTTTCTCTCATCACCTGCCCCACCAAAAAGCCAAGCGCCTCTTTTTTGCCTTTTTTATAAGACTCAACCGCCTGAAGATTCTGTTTGATAATTTTTTCAATAATGCCTTTAAGCTCACTCTCATCGCTAACTTGCTTAATGTCTTTTTTTTCAATAATTTCAAGCGCGCTCAATCCTTTTTTTAGCTCTGGCAGAATCTCTTTGAGCATCTTTTGGCTAATAGCCCCCTCGCTGACCAACTTAATTGCCTGATTTAATTGCTTTAGCCCAATGATCGTTCCTGCTTTTTCATTGATCATTAAATCGTAAATTTTATGCGGCTCGCCTCCGGCTCTGACCGCCTCGTCAAAATAATCAGAATATGCTTTTTTAGCAATAATGGCTTCGGCCGCCTTTCCGCTTAATCCCATTTCTTGATAACGGATGCGCCTCTCTTGGGGCAACTCCGGTATCGTTTTTTTAATCTCAACAAGGTTTGTTGTTTTGATCGTCGGGATATCTGGTTCGGGGAAATAACGGTAATCTGATGCTTCTTCCTTGCGTCGCACTGATTTTGTGGCTTGATTTTTTTCAACCCAAGCCCTTGTCTGCTTTCCTTTCTCTTTTTTCAATTCAGCAAAATTTTCTCGAAGCCGTTTCTCTTCAAAAGTCAGCGCTCTCTCCACCGCACGGAAAGAATTCATATTTTTTATCTCAATAATCGGCGTCGTCTCAACCCCGGCTTCCAGCACGCCTGCTGACGCCGCAGGCTTTCGGCTGCCAGCTTTCAGCTGTTTGCTGGATGCTGTTTGCTGGATGCTAATATTAGCGTCGCAGCGGAGCTGTCCTTTTTCCATATCAGCATCCGAGACGCCTAAATACCTAATAATTAAGCGTAATTCTTTTAAAAAATCTTTGGCAAGTTCAGGCGAATTAATATCCGGCTCGGTGACGACCTCCATCAGGGGCGTACCCGAGCGGTTTAAATCAACCAAAGTATATCCTACGCCCGCGGGATGAATTAATTTGCCCGCGTCTTCCTCAAGATGCACGCGATTAATCTTAATTTTATTTGGGATTTGGGATTTGCCTGCCCGCCAAAGCTGTCGCTTGGCGACTGCGGGCGGGGGATTTGGGATTTCCATTTTGCCGTTCCGGCAAAATGGCATATCATATTGCGAAATCTGGAAATTTTTGGGCAGATCAGGATAGAAGTAGTGTTTGCGGTCGAATTTTGACTCTTTGGGAATAATACAGTTGAGAGCTAATCCAGTTTTAATTGTCTTTTTTATCGCTTCAACGTTGGCCACAGGAAGTGTGCCGGGAAACCCCATACAGACCGGACAGACACGAGTATTGGGCTCTTCCCATCCGTCTGGGCTCGGCGTTCCAGCCGAGACTGATTTGCGAGTTATTCGTCCGCCTGATTCGTGAGCTATTCGCGGGCTGTTTAAGCAGCCACAGAACATCTTGCTCTTGGTATTTAATTGGACGTGTATTTCTAACCCAATAATTGTTTTAAACATTTAATTCCTTTAAAGCTCTCTTAATTTTATCTTTGACGTTCTTGGCTTCAAATGAATTTATCTCGTGCTCCATTTCATGGATAACTCTGTTTCTCGAGCGACGCGCTTCCCAAAGAGAATCAAAGACGCTTTTAGAAAACCGATGCTGGGCGCTTTTTAATCTTTCGGCGTAGTTATTACCTTCAAAATTCAGATGTTCAAGGGTGTACTCCATTATTTTATCCGCCTCAATAATTACGGCCCTGAAATCTGACTTTTTATATAAATCTTCGACAATTGTCCATCTTTTTTTTACTTTTTCTTTATCTAACTTTTTAAGCTCTGCTTTTTTTGCCCGATGACGCAGAAATGGCCATTTAATTATTGACCAAAATCCAGCCAAAACTCCTTCTGTTAATTGATGCTCAAACGGCTTTGTCCGCTCAAAGCGCCTTTTTTTATAAAATGTCCGTTTATTGAAACTATGCCGTCGGTCTTTCATAAATTTGGCCTTTTTTTGTAAAATTCTTTCTTATTGAGTGAGTGTCTTCGGTCTCTCATTGTTAAAATAAAATATTATTTATGTAATTTATTAAATTGATCTGGCCAG
>JAHJRZ010000083.1 GCA_018830605.1 Patescibacteria group bacterium
AATTCAAGCAGGCGTTTTTTAATAATTGATTCTGTGTCATCGCTTCGCCTGATTAATTTCGCCCCGCACAAGTCACAAGCCGTCTTTTTAAGCGATTCTGGATAAGACGGCTCAAAGCCGTCAACCGGGCAGACGAGCCTGGCGAGCAGACGCTTGAGCGCCTCTTCGTCTTTAAGATCAATATAGACGGCGATTACTGTGAAATTATACTCCTTGGCTAAAGCCATAATCTCCTTGGCTTGTTTTTTGTTTCTGGGAACGCCATCTAAGATAATATTTGTGCTGCCGCCGAATTTGTATTTGATCGCCTTCATCACAATCTCATCCGGCACCAGCTTTCCCTCTTTTTGATATCTTAAGATCTCATCCCGATCCTCCGGACTCTCGCTCGCATACTCTTTTAAAACCGGCCCCATCTCCGCATAAAGATAATTTAGTTTTTGCGCTAATAATTTTCCCTGTGTCCCTTTGCCCGAGCCCTGGGGCCCCATAATTAAGATTAAAAATTTTTCCATGCTTTGAATTTATTATTTTAATATTTGGATTTTTCGCAAGATACCAATTGGCGTCATCTCTCTTGATTGCCCCAAGGGATTGTCTCTCATAATTTCAGTGATTAATTTTTTCTCTAATGATCTGTCGCTCCGTCCCACCAAACGTCCGCCATAATCATTAATATCCACTATTCCCACTTGGACTTCGTGATCTAAAATGTCAGCGATCTCACGGCATAATTCATCAGCGCAAACCGGGCCCTTAGAGACAAACTTATTATAGGGCGGCATAACATACTCGGCGGCGCCGTCAATCAAAGCCGCCTTCTCGCCAGCAACATAATAAAAAACGCCCTTAATGCCAAGGGGCTTGGTTACGGCAGCGCAGAAAGCGGCCAAGAGAATGCGCGGCACCCCGCAATCCTCGAGCGCCAGCTGAAAGGTCTGGGGTGATGAAATTCCTATCCCTTTATCTGATTTGGAGACGAATCTGACTAAAAATTTAGCCAAAGGCGAGACCTTGACTGAATCAACGTGGTAAGCCCGGCCCTGGGCGACCGCGGTCGCCTTTTCGGAAAAGACAATAATATCTTGGGGTTTGATATATTTTTTAGCAAACTTAACTACAAATTTAACCATATCGTCCCCGGGCTTGATCAGCCGGGTGGGAATGGGCAGGCGCTGGTATTTTTCTTTTTCAACTTCAATAACTAACGGCTTGCCTTTATTCGGTTTTAAATCCTGCATAGCTCTTATTATACCATCAAAATCGTTGCTTTTTTGAATTCCGCTTCAATCCTATTTTTAGCTTCTTGGGGAAATAAATTTGATAATTTTTTAAGCCCGCTTAAATTTTTCCACTCCAGAAAATACTGATTATTATCATCTACCATCTGTCTTTCTTCGCCGCTTAATTTTGGTTGACCAGTAAAATTTTTAATTAGAAAATACAACTCCACCCTGCCTTTATTTTCTATACGAAATAAAAATGTTTCGATCGTGATATCAATATCAAATTCTTCCTTTATTTCTCTTCTGATGGCTGCTTCAAAATTCTCTTTCTTTTTCACTCCTCCACCGGGAAAAACAAAATACTTGCGGCCGTTCTTGACGCGCCGCATTAATAAAATTTTATTGTCCTTAATAATTACTGCTCTCACTCTTTTGTGCATAATAGCAGCTTCATCTTATCATAACCCATACAGATTGTCCAATGGTCTCAACTATTTTTTAGTAAATACTTTATAATATCTTTTGCCACATTCCTGGGGCGTCCCTCGAACGGATAGTGATGGATATCAATGCCCGAACAGCCGTTCAGTTCCAAAACATACGGTTTTTTAGAAAGACTATCGTAAATAATATCCACGCAAGATATTACCTTGCCGATAGCTTTGGTCGCTTTAATGGCGATTTCTTTCAGCTTGTCATTTACCTCAAAAGTCGCATCTTTGCCGACTCCGCCGGTGCTAATATTGGCATTTTGTCGCAAATATATTCTTTCTTCTTTTGGCGGTATGTAGGTTAATTTTTTTGCTTGCTTTTTTAAGTTTCGTTTAACTTCTCTATTAATTATTATCTTGCACAGGGGTTTTTCATACTTCTTTCCCACCAGAGGATTCTGATTAAATTTTCTTATCAGCTCCCGGATGTTATGGATCCCATCGCCAATAATATGAGCCGGGATTCTCTCCATAACGGCTGATACTTTATTGCCCACGACCAGCAGGCGATAGTCTTTACCTTTAATAAATTCCTCGAGCAGAACATCTTGTTTGCCCGGCTTGTCAAAAACTAAAGGCAAAACCTCATCAAGCTCTTCCACTGATTCGATATTGGCAAAAACTCTGTTCCCGTGGGCTCCTTTGGCCGGTTTTAAGACGCAGGGGAATAAATTCTTTTCTAAAATTTTTTCCTTTGCTTCTTTGGGTGTTCTGACCAGCCAGCCCTTGGGAACAACAATATTATGAGCACGTAAAATTTTTTTAGTTAGATACTTATTATCAGCAATATAACAGGCGGGTTGAGAATTAACCGGAAAAGAAACCCCCTTAATAAAGAAAGAGCTTCCCTTATAAGTTAGCTTTATAAGATTGAAACGTTTAGAAATAACTTCAACTCTTGCTCCTCTCTTCTTGGCAGCATCTAAAACAACTTGGGCGCTTTGACTTCTAAGTTTTATCCTTTTTTTCATTTCTGTCCTTTCTATCTGGTTTTTAACCTAAAAACAAAAAAACCCGCTAAATTGGGCTTTTTAAACCTATCTGAATGCCTTGTTCAAGATATTCAACTAGATTCAAAAGAACCTTTTTAAAGTTACATTTATTATTATAACAAATTATGTTCTTGGTGTCAAAATTATAGACTTAATATTTATTTATTATCTTAAATAACCAGCCCAGCATACTAAAACCAGAAGTCAAATTATTCGCTTGATCCTTTAAAGCGGTATTTTGTTCTGCCAAAACTTTAATTTGATTCTCAAGATCAGCATCTTCCCCTTTATTGGAAATCTGCGCCCTAATACGATTGAGTTCATTAATTCTCTGCTGATTCCGTGAGTTAACCTTCTTAATTTCTTTAAGTTGTTTATAATTCGCACCCAAGAAAAATTTTAGAATAGCTCCTCTAGCTTGAGCATTGTCAAACGTTTCAGCCGATTTGTCCTCATCGTCGCTCTGATTGCGCGCTATTTCGCGTATTTGGCTGCCTAGACCTTGATTCTCAATCTGATAAGAGATAAGAATCAGCTGCTCTACTGCTTTAGCTACCTCGCTCATATGATTTCGGGCTATTTCGCTACGAGGATTATAGCTTGGTTTGTTGTCTTCCAGCTCCTGGTCAATCTCTCCTGGCCCCTGTTCTTCTTCCTGTGTTTGTTCTTTTTCCTGTCCATTACTTATACTTGGGCTGGGGGTTTGGTTTTGGTCGCCTGATTTAGAACCGCCTTTCTCTGCTGCCGCCAGTAAACCTCGGCAGGAAGGACAGGAATTTTTAGCTAAGACGCTAAAAGGAAACAAAAGCAAAACAAGAGTAATGATAGGAATGAATTTTTTCATAAGATTCTCCTTTTTAATATTATTTATTTTATCAATTTAGCGAATTTTCTCCTTCTCTGCCCTGAACCCAACGCAGTTGTGGTTTAGGGAAAAAGTGAACCGTCCCCTTGCTGGGCGTCACGCCTCTTTTCATTTTCTCCTTCCCAAATTAATTCTTTAACTTTATTTTTTGCCCACAGGCATCAAATATAAAGGAGTTTCATTATTAGAGAGACCGAGAGCTTGTTTGACTCTCTCATCATCAAAGGCGCCGACCGAGACGGTACCGAGACCCAATGATTCAGATTGCAGATAAATATTCTGACTGGCATGTCCTGCCTCTAGGTGGACGTAACGTTCGGCACGCTCGCCGTATTTGGCGCGGGTACGCTCATAAACTCCAGTAATTATGATTATCGCGGGCGCGTTTTTTATTGTTGTCTGGCCTACGGCAGCTTCAGTCAACTCTGTCCTCTTGTCCCCACTTAAGGTCTTAATCAATTGGTGATTTTCAGGATTGTATTTATAGAGACCTTCGCCCAATTCCTCTACCTTGCCTGCCAAAAGATATATTTCTAAAGGATATAATGCACCAGCAGATGGCGCTGAGCGACCGCCTTTTTCTTTGTCAGTGACTCCCTGCGCTGCCCAGAGAAGCTGAGAAATATCGGACAAGCTTATCGCCTCATCTTTATAATCTCTAATTGAGCGGCGCTTGAGAATTGCCTCCTCAATTGATAAATCACTTTTTAATTTCGGCTCGGAGAGTTTGATGGAGCCGGTTGGTGGCTCAACTTGGGATATTTTTTCTCTTTTCATATTTTTTATTCTTAAAAATATACATTCACCTAAAACTAAAACTAAAACCGCGGCGAGAACAATAATCAAAATTTTTTTTAGACTCCACATAGAGACAAACTTTTCTTTATTTTCTTATTATTTTTGACTAAAGTCAAGAAAAAAATTTCGACGCTTATTTAGAGGATTGTCTAAAACGATCTGGCAATAGTAATCACCAAAAAGATTCCCACTGCGTTTAAAAGAAATGAAACCAAAATAAACTGCCAATTTTTGATTTTTGAAAGCCCTATTATGCCGACACCCATCTCGTCCGGCAGAGGCGACATAATAATAAAAGCGCCGGCAAAAGGGATAAGCCAGACAAAATAAGGACTAAAGAATAACTTCTTAATCCAAGAACCGCCGATTTTTTCAAACAGAGGCGACAACTCAACAAAAATTCTATCTTTTAAAAATCTGAAAATAAAATAATCTCCAATCACTGCTCCAGCACCGGCTAAAACTGCAATACCAAGGGGGTTAAGAATATCTGCCAAATCAAATAGAATGACCACTGCCGGAGCTACGGTAAAGGTTGAAACGAATAAAATACCGGTGAAAAAAGCGCCGAAATATCCTAAACTGCCGATCTTATTTATAATACTGCGCAGCCAATCCGAATCAGCAAAATAAATAAATATAATCAAGCTCAAAATCAAAAGGGCGGTATTTTTATACGGCCAGGTTTTCCATCTTTGCCTGATCTCTTCAATCTCTTCTTTCATTTTTTAATATTCACCCTAAATTATACCCAAAAACAGGCAAAATAGCAAAATAAAAAATGGGAACGGCCCAAACGTGAGACGTCCCCATAGAGACAAAAGACTTAAGTTCAACCATCAAGGTTGCGCGTGGCGAGCCAGTGCTCGTAGCCGACCTTGCCCCACCAGCGGTGCGCCATCCCTCGAATGACATTGTTGGCAAAAAGGTTGAGCGGCCGGTTGGTATGGCCGAGGATACGTTTGGCAATGCCCGAGACAGAGTAGGTACGGTAGTAAGCGTAACGCAGAAGCTCAATGCGCTGCTCCGGAGACAGAATCGGATGCTCGACCGTTGGCCAGGCGCCGCAAAGGAGTTCACAGTTACTGATGATGATCCGGCCTTCTTTGAGCATTCGGCGGCGCAGAGCGCTTCCAGGGAGAGCGGCGACGAGCGAATATTGAACGAGATCCAACCCTTGATCAATCACCCACTTGACTGTCTCTTTGATGCTCTCCTTGGTCTCGTCCCCGGTGATATCAAGTATCAAAGAACCCATGACGATAAGACCGGCTTTGTGAGTGTCCTTGATCGCCTGCTCGACGATTTTTCGTTCGGGCGACTTGGCGCCGACGCGTTGGTGAATGCTCTCGATGCCGATATAGACGTACCTGCAGCCGGCATCTGCCATCGGCCCGACCAACGACTTCCGGTTATTGCCGATTCCCATCAGATTACGGATGGTGATCTCGGTGAACCAGCGACGGCCAGAAGCAGAGTAGAGCGGCAGAACCACCTCAAGCGTATGGCGATAGTCAACACCGAAGGAATCAGCACAGTCGACAAACGGCATCCTGACCCCGCGAAGAATCTCTAACTCCGGAAGTAGCTCAAGCTCGCGCTTGAGGATGTCATACGGCTTGACCTGCAGTTTTGAACAGACAAGATTCACAGTGCAGAAGTCGCAGCCGTAAGGACATCCGGCGCTCGAGCGGAGAGCCGGGAAGTAGTAGTGTTTGGGGTCAATCAGATTATGCGGCGGGACTACGAACTCCCAAGGGTCATCATCGTCCGCCTGATAGACGCGCTGGCTATTGCCCCGGGAGAGATCTTCTATCACCTCTGCCCAGAGCCGGCGCGTCAAACGGCCGACGACGATGGCGTCATAATGTGCCAGAAGCTCCTCGCCATTGCCTTCGAAGTAGAGGCCGGTGACGTGCATGCCGCCGGCAACGACCGGTTTGCCCAGTTCGCGGGCGAGCTTGGCCACGCGAAAGGCGCCGAAGTGCGAAGTAGAAAGGCCGCTGATGCCGACGATGTCCGGCCAAGAAAGTGTCTTAACGTCTATCTGTCCCTGCGCCAGTTCGTCCCAGATTTGTACTTCATGCTCTGGCGAAGTCATGCCTGCTACCTCGGATAACGGACCCGGGGGCAGGAGGGAACGAGAGTTTTTGGTGCCCCGAAATACGATCTGCCCACGGCCCGGCATCACGAGGAGTATCTTCACCGCAGTCTTCCTTTCTTGGCTTTGCGCTATATTGGGTGCTTGAACTCAAAATGATTATAGCAAAAAACAATTAAATTTCAAATAGCCGCGTCTTTTTTGCGCCAAAAAAGCCCCAACGTAACGTCGGGGCTTTTTTTAATACTTTTTCAAAGCATTTAGAACCGTCCGCCGCGGTCATATCCGCCGGAGCGAGGCTTTTGTTCTTGGGGACGCGCTTCATTAACGATGATCGTTCGTCCGTCAAGCTCTTTGCCGTTTAAGGTCTCGATCGCTTTTTTTGCTTCTTCTTCGGTTGACATCTCAACAAAACCGAATCCCTTGGAGCGGCCGGTATCTCTGTCATTAATAACAACTGCCGTCTCAACCGTTCCGACTTCAGCAAACGTCTTCTTCAAAGTATCTTCGCTGGTGTCATAAGACAACCCGCCGACATACAATTTTTTAGCCATAAATTTCCTTTCATTTTATTAAAGCGCGATCTGACCACTCTTATCTTATTTCTTGAAAATACATAGTAGTTAGTTCTGGCTTTGGTTTTATATTTAAATTAAAAATTATCATAGCTTCGGGTGGCGAGCATGGCGTTGAGCTGGCGCGAGGTCTCAAGAATAACGGAAACAATAATTAAAATTCCAGTGCCGCCCAGGACTAAAGTATTAATATGAGTAATCGCCTGCACAATAAAAGGCAGAATCGCAATAATGCCTAAAAAGATCGAGCCGGTCAAGGTGATGCGGTTTAAGATTTTTTTAAGATAAGAGATCGTCTGGGTGCCGGGCCTGATCCCGGGAACAAAGCCGCCCTGCTTCTGCAGATTTTCCGCGATGCGGATCGGATCAAAGACGACTGCGGTATAAAAATAAGTAAAAGCCACGACCAAGACAAAATAGCAGGCGCCGTAAAAAATATTATTCTGGAAGATTAAGACGATGCGATGCGAAAAATCAGCCAGCCAGGAGATGGCCGAGCCCTCAAAAAAACGGGCGATCGTCGCCGGGAAGACTAAAATCGCGAGCGCGAAAATAATAGGGATGACGCCGGCTTGGTTAACTCGCAAGGGGAGATGGGTGTCAGCTCCGCCGTACATCCTCATTCCGCGGACGCGTTTTGCGTAAGAAACAGGGATATTGCGTTGTCCTTGATTAATCAAGACGATGAAACCAATTACCAGAATAGTAATCGCTAAAAAGGCCATCAGCCCGATTAAACGGCTGGTATCCAAACCGCCTTCATAAACCAAAGCGAGGGTGTTTCTGGCCATTTCAGGTATACCGGCAATAATGCCAATAGCGATAATCAAAGATATTCCATTGCCAATGCCTGATTCTGAGATCAACTCGCCTAACCACATCAAGAGCATGGTGCCGCCAGTAACGACAATGACCGCGATCATTAAATCAAACCCGGTGATGCTAAAACTTAAACCTCCGCCCGCTGCTCCGGCCCTCTCCAAAACCTTAATCATGGCATAGGCCTGGACCGCAGCCAAAGGAACGGTCAGATAGCGCGTGTATTGGTTTAATTTTCTCTGGCCCGACTCGCCTTCTTTGGCTAAATTTTCAAAAGCCGGGATGACATGGCCCAAGAGCTGGATAATAATTGAAGCGGTGATATAAGGACCCACGCCCATCAGAATAATGGAAAAGTTTGACATCGTGCCGCCGGAGAACATATTTAAAAAACCAAAGATCTGGTTGTTCTGGAAAAAATCGCGCAAGGTCTCAAGATCAACTCCGGGCAGAGGAATATGCGCCAAAACTCTGACTAAGATTAAGAGAGTCAGAGTAATAATAATCTTAATTCTTAAATCCGGAAGTTTAAAGATTAATTTGAACTTTTCAATCGCCTGTTCCATATTTATTTTTTCTTTTTAATAACTTTCCCGCCTGCTTTTTTAATCAGCTCTTCAGCTGATTTAGAGATGGGAACAAACTTAAAAGTTAGCTTGCGCCTTAAAAATTTTCCCGCGACAATCTTGATTTTATCTTTTTTATTCTTGATTAAACCCTTTTTTTTGAGTAAACCAACGGTCACACTCTCGCCAGCTTTAAAATTCTCGGCAATAATCTTCAAAGAGATATTTTTAGCAACAATGTTTTTATGACGGTAAAATCCCCGAAATTTAGGCAGGCGCCGCTGTAAAGCCGTCTGTCCGCCCTCAAAACCGACCGGGATCGTAGTCCCAGATCTTGATTTTTGGCCTTTGGTGCCGCGGCCGCAGGTCTTGCCCTGGCCCGCAGAAATGCCGCGGCCGACCCGTTTTTTAGCTTTAACAATTTTTTTCAATTTATTTAAGCTGATCATAAGATTTTATCTTATCCTTTTTAAAACAATATAAAAAATCAAGCTTCTTAAGCGCCAAAAAAGTAGCTTTGATATTATTAATTTTATTAGCCGAGCCCATAATTTTTGAAAGCAAATTTTTAATGCCGGCTAATTCTGCCACCACCCTGACTGATCCGCCGGCAATTACTCCGGTTCCTTCTGACGCCGGAAGAAGACGGACGTGGGCTCCGTGATATTTGTAATCAATAGCAAAAGGAATCGTCTCATCAACAATCGAAATAGAGCTTAAGTTTCGGCGCGCTTTGGCTTTAGCTTTGTTAATGGCAATCATCACCTCATTAGCTTTATCAACGCCAATTCCCACTCTGCCTTTACGATCGCCCATCACCACCGCGGCTCTAAATCTGATGCGCCGACCGCCCTTGACCGTGCGGGCAATGCGGGCAATCTCAACCACCTCTTCATCAAACTCTCTCTCTCTTTCTCTCTCGCTCCTTAAGCCGATTTTTTTATCTTCATTATTCATCTTAAAATTTTAATCCTTTCTTTCTGGCTGCTTCGGCTAATACTTTTATAATCCCGGTGTACTTATATCCTCCGCGGTCAAAGACGACCGCCTCAATCTTTTTCGCCTCACACTCTTTAGCAATTTTTATCCCGACTGCCTCGGCCCTCTTTTTAACAGAGGATTCTTTAATCTTTAGGTCATTGGCCGCGGCCAGAGTCTCTCCTTTTTGGTCGTCGATTACTTGGACATAAAGATAACGGTTTGATCTAAAAATATTAAGCCGCGGCCGCGAGGCCTTGCCTGAAATTTTAGTTCTAACTCTTTGTGCTCTGATTTTCCTTTTGAAATTCTTATCCATACTATTTAGCCGCTGTTTCTCCTTCAGCTTTGAGGGCCGTTTTGCCGACCTTTCTCTTGATTATCTCATCTTTATATTTAAATCCTTTGCCCTTGTAGGGCTCGGCTCGCTTCAAATCGTGAATCTTGGCGGCAAACTGCCCCACCTCTCCCCGGTCTATTCCTGAAATTTTTAACTCGTTTTTATTGATCTTAATCTCTACTCTTGATGGTTTTTTAATCTTAACCGGATGCGAATAACCGACGGTAAGAACTAATTCGTCTTTTTCTAAATTTGCGCTAAAGCCGACGCCAAAGAGCTCGAGCTCTTTTTTAAATCCCTTGTAGACGCCTCTTACTTTGTTAGAGATAGCAGCTCTGGAGAGTCCATAAGTTATTCGATCCTCTTTTTTCTGGCGCAGAGAGATTACCCTGATTGAATCCCCATCTTCTTCTAATTTAATCCCTTCTGGAATTTTGTACTCTGTCCCCCCCTTGGGCCCTTTTAATTTTAAAATCTTGCCCTTTATCTTGGCCTCTACAACTTCTGGAATTTTGATTGGTTTTTTGCCTAAACGTGACATATATTAATAAACTTTTAAAATTAATTCTCCGCCGATATTTTTTTTCTTAGCCATCCTCGTCGTCATTATCCCCTTAGATGTTGAAATAATGGTTGTGCCTAAATCAAATCTTGTTTTTTTAAGAATTAAGACCGGCTTAAACTTGGATGGCTTGGCGTAAAGCCGCTGACCGGGTCTTGAGATTCTTTTGATCTGGTTGACCGCCGGATCGCCATTTGGATATAACAGGCGGACAGCCAAAATCTTCTTCTTATCCTTCTCCACCTGTTTGATGTTCTTAAGATAATTTTCTTTTTTAAGAACCTCTAAAATTTTTTCTTTCTCTTTGGAAAAAGGAATAAAAACGCGGGATCTGCCGACTTGATAGCCGTTTGAAATTATAGAGATTAAATTAGAAATTGGGTCAATTGACATAAATTACCAGCTGGCTTTATTAACTCCCGGGATCAGCCCCTTGCTGGCGCGCTCCCGAAAACAGATGCGGCACATCTCAAATTTTCTTAAATATCCGTGCCTGCGGCCGCAAATCTTACAACGGTTATATTTACGTGATTTAAATTTTGGTTTTCTTTGGCTTTTAACGACTAAAGCTCTTCGGGCCATAAATTACTCCTCCTTCTCTTTGCTTAAATTAATTGCAACTTTAGTTTGGCTCTCGCGCTTCTCTCTCATCTCCTCAAGGCTCTCTAGTTTCTCTTCTTCTTTCTTCTTTTTTTCTTCAATAATAACCGCGCCTAAAGCTTTCATTAATCCAATTGATTCTTTTTTATCTTTGGCGGTCGTAACGATCGTGATACCCAAACCGTGCATCTCAAGAACCTCTTCAATCTTAATCTCGGGAAATGATATCTGCTCTTTAATCCCCAAGGAAAGATTGCCGCTTTTATCAAATGAATATGAGGGGATGCCGCGAAAATCCCTGATTCTGGGCAGAATAATATTTAAGAGCTTATCAACAAAATCATACATCCTTTTACTGCGCAGAGTAACCAGATAAGCGATCACCTGCCCTTGTCTTATCTTAAAATTAGAGATAGCTTTTTTAGCTCTCAAGGCCAAGGGTTTCTGACCGCAGATCTTCTTTAGGGATTCTACTCTCTCGGCCGCGGCTTTTTTATCAAAACGAGCCTCAGAAAGGCCAAGCGAAACAACTACCTTTTCAAGTTTAGGCAGTTCAAGCTCATTTTTAATCTTTAATTCTTTTTTGAGCTTGGGGATTGATTTTTTTTGGTAATATTCTTTCAAATTCATAATTAAACCTGGTCGCCGCACTTCTTGCAGACTCTTATTTTATTATCCTTGTTTATCTTATAGCCAACCCTAGCCGGCTTGGAGCAGTGAGGGCAGACGAGAGTTACGTTTTCAATACGGATAGGCATCGTCACGTCAATTATTCCGCCCTTGGGGTTCTTTTTAGTGGGTCGGCCGTGTTTTTTATAAATATTCACTCCAGAGACGACGACTCTCTGATTCTTTAAAATCAGCTTCTCCACTCTGCCTGTCTTGCCGACATCCTTGCCTTTATTGACGATGACCGTATCTTTTGTTTTTATCTTCATACCACCTCTTTCGCCAAAGAGACGATCTTGGCAAAACCTTTCTTTTTTAAGCATCTTGGCACCGGGCCAAAGATGCGCGTCCCCTTAATACTCTTGTCTTCGGCCAAAATCACTGCCGCATTTTCGGAAAAACGAAGATAAGTCCCATCTGCCATCTCTTCTTCCTTGCGGGTGCGCAAGACTAAAGCGTGGACCACTTCTTTCTTTTTGACCGCGCCGCTCGGGCTAGCCTCAATGGTTGAAGCGCTGACTAAATCGCCAATGCGGGCGTATCTTCTTCTTGAATCGCCTAAAACGGTAATTACTCTGATTCTTTTGGCGCCAGAGTTATCAGCCACTGTCATAATTGTTCCTGCTTGTACCATAAATTAATTTATTATTTCGACTATTTTCCAGCTTTTAGTTTTCGATATGGGCCGGCACTCTTCAATCTCAACTTTATCTCCAACCTTGGCCGCATCCTTTTGATCGTCAACGGTTAAACGCGAGGTTTGCTTAAACCGCTTGTGGTAATAAGGATGTTTTTTTAATCTCGTAAACTCAACGACCGCGGATTTAGCCATCTTTTTACTGACGACTAAGCCGACTCTTCTCTTGCGATTAATTTTTCTAATCTTCATTTTATCTCCTCAACAACCTTCTCCCTAATTATAGTCTTTAAAAAAGCAATCTCTCTCCTCATCCTCTTGACTCTGGCTGGATTCTTCTTCTCCCGCATCGATTCATGGGTCGTCTCAAAAAAGTATGCCTTTTCTTTATCTAAAAGCTCGCGTTCAAGCGCCTTTAAATTTTTTTTCTTGGCCTCGTTTTTAAATTCAACTATCTTCATTTACCCTGTTAAATCCCCGCGGGGAATTTTAAAATTATATATTTTAAGATGTTTTGTTTAAATTAATTATTTTATTTATTGATGCTTTCTGTCTCATATTATTTTTAAAATTATTTAACAGGGTTAATCTTCTTTTTTAATAAATTTGGTCTTAAAAGGCAATTTATAAGCGGCCAGCCTCAAGGCCTCTCGAGCCACTTTTTCCGGAACTCCATCCATCTCAAACAAGATCTTGCCCGGTTTGATAACCACGACAAAATGGTCAAGGGGCCCTTTTCCTTTTCCCATACGCACTTCGGGCGGACGAGAAGTGACCGGCTTGTCAGGAAAAATTCTGGTCCAGACCTCGCCCTCTCTCTTGATAAAACGGGTCATTGCCCGACGAGCTGATTCAATCTGCCTAGCCGTCATCCAGCCCCGACCTAAACTCTTAAGAGCAAATCTGCCAAAAGCGATTTTAGCTCCGCGCATGGCTTTACCGCGCCTCTTCCCGCGCTGTTGTTTTCTATATTTAATTTTTCGGGGCATTAACATATTTCAAATTAAAATCTAAAAAACTAAAATTTAAAATTTATTTAGAATTTGGGATTTTGGATTTTGATTTTCGTTTTCTGACCATTATTCCTCGGTTGATCCAGACCTTGACGCCGATCGTCCCTTGGTTTGTTTTGGCTGGCAAGCAAGCATAATCAATATCAGCGCGCAGGGTATGCAGGGGCACGCTTCCTTCCTGCATTATCTCATTTCGGGCTATCTCTACTCCTCCCAAACGCCCGGCAACCTTAATTCTAATACCTTTCGCGCCCGCGTAAATTGATTTTTCAATAGCTTGTTTAACCACTCGGCGAAAAGGCATCCGCCTGACTAATTGATAAGCGACCGCGTCTGCAACGAGCCGAGCCTCAAGATCAGGCTTCTTGACCTCCATCACCTGAACCTTAACCTTAGTCTTGGCAATCTTCTCAATAATCAAGTTTAATTTTGAGGCACCTTCGCCCGCATGACCGATAATCATACCTGGACGGGAGGAGTAAATCGTGACGACAATATCCTTCTGCCTTCTCTCAATTCTAATATCAGCAATGCCGGCTTGAGCAAAAGAGTTCTCGATCGCTTCCCTGATTTTTAAATCTTCATGCAGAAGACGGGCGTAGTCGCGCTTGGAAAACCAATTGGATTTCCAATTTTTCTGGATAATAAGCCGAAAACTGATTGGATTAACTTTCTGTCCCATATTTAACCTAAATAATCTATCATATTTTTTCTTTTTGGTCAACTCTTTTTTTTCTCTTTCGCTTATCTTTCAAAACAATCGTCAAATGCGACATTCTTTTTTTTATCAAATCAGCCCTTCCCCTGGGTTTGATTAATCTTCTTTTGAGCTGCGGGCCCTCATCAACAACTATGTTTCTAATCTTTAAATCCTCCTCAACCGCTCCTTTATCTTTCGAGGAAGAGAGAGCTGATTTAAGACTCTTAAAGATTATTCTGGCTGCTTTCTCTGATCTTTGAGTTAAGACTTCAAGAGCTGTATTAACCTGCATATCCTTAAAAGAATAAGCTATTAATCTTATCTTTCTGGCAGAAATTCTCAAATAATTTGTTTTATAAAGATATTGCATAATTTACTCTTTTTTTGGCTCTTCGCCTTCAGGAACCGAGGTCTTGCCGGCTTGGGTTGATCTCTGCGCCTGCTCCTCCTCGCGCGCCATACGGCCGCCGTGTTTGAGAAATCTGCGCGTGGGAGAGAACTCGCCCAGCCGATGCCCGACCATCTCCTCAACAACTTGAACTTTGAGATGATCTTTGCCATTATGAACTCCAAAAACAAAACCAACCATCTCCGGCGTAATGACTGCGGCCCGATTCCAGACTTTAATTACGGTCTTATCATTTTTGGCCATTCTGCTTATCTTATTCAAAATCCTCTCATCAATGTAAGGTCCTTTTTTAAGTGAACGGGACATAAAAGTTATTTTCTCCTTCGTTTAATAATAAATTTATCAGAATATTTATGTTTTTTTCTCGTTCTGACGCCACGCGCGATTTTGCCGGTAAACGTTTTTGAACTCTTCATACCCACCCCGGACTTTCCTTCGCCGCCGCCATGAGGATGGGCCTTGGGAGACATCGCTACCCCCCGCACTGTCGGTCGAATGCCGCGGTGCCGGTTGCGGCCGGCTTTGCCGATTCTAATCAAAGAATATTCCGCATTGCCCACTGCTCCAATCGAGGCAAAACAGCCGGCTAAAACCGTCCTCTTCTCTTTAGAAGGCAGGCGCAGATTAACATATCTTCCCTCTTTGGCCTCAACTATGCCGTAAGTCCCGGCGGCGCGGAATAACTTCCCGCCGGCGCCGGGCTTCAACTCCACATTGTGAATCAGGGTTCCTAAAGGAATATTTTTAAGCCGGGTGCGATTACCTGACTTGATCGGAACTTTTTTCTTTGAAACTACAATCTCGTGGCCAATCTCTGCCCCTTTATAAGCCAAGATATAAGCGTAATTATTATCAGCAAACTTAACCAGAAGAATTCGGGCATTGCGGTTGGGATCATACTCTATCGTCTCCACTGTGGCTGATAGATCAAGCTTCATCTGCTTAAAATCAACCTGGCGATAGAGCTTTTTGTGCCCCTTGCCGCGGTGCCTGACGCTCAAGTGGCCAAAACTATCCCGACCCGATCTTTTATTTAAACCGGCTAAGAGCGATTTTTTTGGCCTGGTCTTCTTCTTGTTTCTAAACCTTAAAACACTCGCCAGACGACGAGAAGAGGTGGTGGGACGATAAAGTTTGATTAATTTAGTTTTAGGCATTATGTTCCTTTTGTCATCCTGAGCCGCT
>JAHJRZ010000084.1 GCA_018830605.1 Patescibacteria group bacterium
GAAGAGAGCAGGCGAAATTTATAAAAAAATTTCTCAAAAATATGAAGTCCTCTATGACGACCGCGATATCTCTGCCGGCGAAAAATTAGCCGAAGCCGACCTTATTGGCATTACCAAGCGCGTCGTCGTCAGCGACAAAACAATCAAAGCCAACAAAGTCGAACTAAAATTCCGTGGCGAAAAGGAAACGAAATTGGTCTCTTTTGATAAAATTTGATTTATCGACTTGACTCTCTCTCTCTCTCTTATAATAAAATCAAAACAATATTAATAATGTCATTCTTGTTTCGTCTGTCATTCCCGCGAAAGCGGGAATCTATAAATAGATCCCGCATCAAGTGCGGGATGGCAAAAAAGCATGGAATGATAATGAAAGGAGAATTTTATTATGGCAGCTCTAGAAAAGTTTGAGAGTGGTAACGAGTCTTCCGAAGATTGGGAAGGTTGGAAAGAAGTGGGAGGCATAGGCCCTGGTAAAGCTGAAGATGCAAAATCGGTTGTTTGGGAGGGGGATGGTAAAGAAAGATTCATTTATGCCGTCTATGACTATTCGAGCGAACCTCATTCTCCGGAGGATAGAATGAAGTTTGGGGTTCAAGTCGACGATTTTGATGACGAGTATGATCCGGAAACTGAAAAAGCTACCTGGTGGCTAAAAACATGTGAAGACAAAGATGAAGTTTTAAAAAAATCAGCTTTAGCAAGGGAGCTATATTCTAAATTTGGACCGAATTGGAAAAAAATCAAAAAAGAATTAGAAAAATAAACAAAGACTATTTATTTGAAAATCACCTTAGCTAAAATCGTATTTGCAATCATTTAAAAATTATAAAAAAATTTCAAATACTGACATTTTTCTGCGACCGTATCATTTTGTCAGGATTTTTATTCAATTTTAGCCCTCATAGTTTTTATCAGTACAATTATTAATATCAATAATATTAGTATTGATTACAAGACAGGGACTTATTTTTTTAAAACCACTTTCGTATAAATTATGCTATCGCTGAAATTATAGTATAATGTTTTTGAGTGTATTTTTAGTTTATAAAATGGATATTGAAAAAGAAATTAAGATTAGGGCAACGGTCAGAAATATTCTTTTAAGCTTTGTTGATATTGGGGTGATATTTTTAAGATCAGCCAAAGGCGGCAGTTTTTATCGCAAGCCAGTTGCTGATTATTGGCAATGGCGGGAAAAGGACAGAACAAATTTTTCCAAGAATCTTTATTATTTGAAAAAGAATAAATTGATCAAGGCGTTTATCCGGGGAAAAGAAGAGTATATTGAGCTGACCCCGAAAGGGGAAGAAAGAGCAATTTACCATTTTTTAAAAAAGACAAAAATAAAACGAAAAAAAATTTGGGATGGGAAATGGCGAGTCGTCATTTTTGATATCTGTGAAGATAAAAAAACTAAAAGGGAGACGATACGAGAATGGCTAAAGAGTATTGGTTTAGTTGAATTACAGAAAAGCATTTATGTTTACCCTTTTGATTTTAAAAGAGAGCTTGATTTGATGGTTGGATTATTAGTTGTTTCTGATGTTAAGTATATGGTTTGCGATATTATTGAGGGCGAAGAAAAACTGATTGACTATTTTTTTGAGGAAGAAATTCTTTTTGAGAAAGATATCAAAAAAGTAAAAATTAAAAACAATTAATT
Source organism: Patescibacteria group bacterium (assembly GCA_018830605.1). Taxonomy (GTDB): domain Bacteria; phylum Patescibacteriota; class UBA1384; order JAHJRZ01; family JAHJRZ01; genus JAHJRZ01. The sequence continues at coordinate 1,667 of JAHJRZ010000084.1, forward strand.
CATTCGTATAAATTATGCTATCGCATAAAAAATACGAAATCTATAAACTCAAATATTGAAAATAAAAAAAGTAAAAAAGTAAAAACGAGATTTAACAATAACGATTAAAGTGAAAATTCAAAAACAATTAAAAAATATAACACAATCTCCCGGAGTTTATATTTTTCGTGATAAAAAAAATAAGATTTTGTATATTGGCAAAGCTAAAAATCTGCGATCGCGTGTCAGAAGTTATTTTATCAATAATAATGATAATCGGCCGTTCTTGCCGCGAATTGTCATTGAGACAGCCAAGATTGAGACAATCAAAGTGAACTCCGAGGTTGAAGCGATTCTTCTTGAAGCGAAATTGATTAAAAAAATTAAACCGCCGTATAATGCGCGGCAAAAAGATGACAAGAGTTTTATTTATATCTTTATTAATTTTTCTGACCCAGTGCCACAAGTTCAATTTATCCGGCAAAAAGAGGTTTTAGAAGGAAGGATAAAACAGCGCAAGCGGGACAAATTGTTCGGTCCGTTTCTTTCCGCCTTTGAAATGAAGAAATTATTGAATTATTTTCGCCTGATTATTCCGTATCGGGATTGCAGGGAGACGAAATTTAATAAATACCAAAAATTAAATCGGGGATGCCAGTGGGCGGAGCTTGATAAGTGTCCGGCGCCTTGCGTGAAAGAATCAAATAAAATAGAATATCGCAAAAATGTCTCAAGATTAAGCCGTCTGCTTTCAGGTAAAATTGAAAGCGTTAAAAAAGATCTTTTACGCGAGATGAAAAGATTTTCCAAAGAGAAGAACTACGAAAAAGCCGCTGAAATTCGCGACCGTATCAAAACCTTAGATCATATCAAGGAAATGTCGCTAATCACTGATGACTTACACTTCGTAGTTTACACCTCAGAGGTGAAATACCCGAGGTGTATGGTTGTTGAGGCGGTTGATATATCAAATATTTCGGGAAAGTATGCCAGCGGTTCTGTTGTCGCCGCTGAATATCAAATATCAAACCTGTCTCGAGCGAAGTCGAGAGATATCAAATTTCTAAAAGAACGATACCGCAGATTCAAAATCAAAATCAAAGACTGGCCGGATGATGTGGCAATGATACGTGAGGTTATTAAAAGACGATTCAAACACCCTGAATGGAAATTCCCAGATTTACTAGTCATTGACGGCGGCAGAGGACAGATCAAGGCGGCAGTGTCAGAGCTTAAAAAATTAAAAATTAAACTACCAGTTGTTTCCATTGCCAAAGGGCCGACGCGCCGGGGAGAAGAATTATTTTTCAGCCGAAATTTTGAGCCAAAATTGAAATCCACTTTAAAAGCTTGCAAAAGAGTGATAAAATTAATGCGAGACGAGGCGCACCGTTTTGCGATTTCTTATCATAAAATTTTAAGAAGAAAAGGGATAATTGGAAAATGAAGAAATTAATTATCGGCAACTGGAAAATGAATCCCAAGAGCGAAACCGAAGCGCTCGCCATTGTCGAGAAGATAAAAAAAGCCTTGATTCCTATTGTCGGAATTGATTTGATTTTATGCCCCCCCGCCGTCTATTTAGATCGACTATATGAGGAAGTGCGGTTAACTTCGATTAAACTTGGTGCCCAAAATGCTCATGAGAGAAATAGTGGCGCTTTTACGGGCGAGATTTCGATTCCTATGATTAAGAAATGGGTAAGATACGTCATTCTCGGACATTCAGAAAGGCGCGAGATTTATAAAGAAGACGATAAAACAATCAATAAAAAGGTGATTAACGCCCTAATCCATAATGTTTCGCCTATTCTTTGTGTCGGCGAGACGATTAAAGAAATGCGCATGGGTGATAATGAGGTGATAATAAAGCAATTACGCGAAGATTTAAAACTTGTCAGTCCCAAAGATATGGAAAAGATGATTTTTGCATATGAACCAATCTGGGCAATCGGCAAAGAACGAGGGGCGGATCCGCAATATGCTAATCAGCAGATCGGATTAATGCGCCAGGCGATTGCTTCTTTCTATAATCGAGATTTGGCGATTAGAGCCAGGATTTTATACGGCGGGAGTGTCAACGCCTCTACCGTCAAGGATTATCTTGATCAGCCGGAAGTCAATGGAGTTTTGGTGGGTGGAAGTTCGGTTGTGGCTGCAGAATTTATTCAAATCTGTAAAATTGCCATGGGCAAATGATATAATATAAAATGCGAATCCGACGCGAATTTATATGCGAATTAATGCGAATATTCGCATAGATTAGCATGGTTATTCGCAATGGATTAGCATTTGAAAGGAACATCATGAAAATAGCTATTAATGGTTTTGGTAGAATTGGCCGGACATTTTTTCGCGCCGCTCACAAATTAGGTTTAAAGATAGATACGATTAATGATTTGTGCGAAAACGAGACGTTGGCTTATTTATTAAAGTATGATTCGACTTACGGGTTGTTTGAGGGCGAGGTCAAGGCGACCAAAAGCTCTCTAATTATTGACGGCAACGAAATTAAGACGTTTGGCGAGGCCGATCCCAAAAAATTGCCTTGGAAGGATTTGGGGATTGATTTAGTGGTCGAGTCGACTGGAGTCTTCGTCGAACTCGACAAAGCCTCGGCTCATCTTGAAGCAGGGGCAAAAAATGTTATTATCACAGCGCCCTTTAAAGGCGATAAAATTGGCAGGACTTTTATTTTGGGAGTAAATGAAGAAGATTATGATGCGCAAATCGATAAAGTTGCCTCAATGGCTTCCTGTACTACTAATTGTTTGGTTCCGGTGGCTGATGTGCTGGAAAAAAATTTCAAGATTTTAAAGGCCTCAATGTCGACCTTGCATTCTTTTACGATGGACCAAGTTCTGCAAGATTCACCTCATAAAGACTTGAGGCGCGGCCGCTCAGCCTTGCAATCGATAATTCCAACTACTTCAGGAGCAACAATCGCTGCCGCTGAAGTAATTCCAACGCTTAAAGACAAAATGGATGGCCTGTCTTTCCGTGTACCTACGGCGACTGTTTCGCTTTTAGATTTTGTGGCGCTTGTCGGCAAGAAAACAACTTCTGAAGAAATAAATGAAGCGATGAAAAAAGCAGCCGCCGATGAAAAATATAAAGGTGTAATTGCGGTGAGCGAAGAACCGCTCGTCTCGGCTGATTTTCGTAGTCATCCTGCCGGCGCAATTGTTGATCTATCCTTGACTCAAGTAATTGATGGCGATATGGTCAAAGTAATTGCTTGGTATGATAATGAAATGGGATATTCGATCCGCCTGGCTGAGTTCTGTAAATATCTGGCAACAAAAATTAAGTAATTACTATGTGTTTAGCTATTCCGGTCAAAATTATTAAACTTAAAGGCAAGATGGCCGAGGTTGAAGATTCGCACGGACAAAAGACGGTTCATCTGGCTTTGATTAAACGACCGAAAATCGGTGATTATCTTTTAGCCCACGGAGATTTAGCTATATCAAAAATAGATAAAAAAGAAGCCAAAGAAATAATCAAGTTGAATCAATGTTTAAGCAATTAAATAAGGAGAAAGGAATAGTCCTGGCGCTTGTCGCCGCTCTTATTTCTGGGGCGGCGGTCTTTCTTAATAAAGAGGGCATCTCACTCATCAAAGATAGTGATGTCTACACGACGGTTAAGAATACTGGCACGGCCGTAATCGTTCTTTGTTTTTTTATTTTTACCCTGCGTCTTCAAGAATTTAAAAAGCTTAAAATTAAAGATTGGTTTTGGCTGGCTTTGATTGGTTTGGTTGGCGGCAGTATTCCCTTTTTACTTTTTTTTCATGGCTTAGCATTAGCTTCGAATGCCTCCATCCCCAATCTAATCCATAAAACGCTCTTTATTTGGGCCTCGGTCATGGCTGTTGTTTTTCTCAAGGAGAGGATTGGTAATGTTCAGATATTCGCTTTGGCACTTCTCTTGCTGGGCAATATTTTGATTTTGGGCCTGCCTAAGCATTTACAATTTGGACGAGCTGAAATTTTGATTCTACTGGCAACGTTTATCTGGGCGCTGGAAAATATTTTAGCCAAGATTTTGTTAAAAAGATTAAAATCAGAGGTGGTCGTTTTCGGTAGGATGTTTTTTGGTTCAATCTTTTTAATTTTTTATCTTTTCTTTACGCATAAAATTGGTTTGCTCTCTAGTATTTCAACTACCGGTTGGATTTGGGTGGCTATTGTTTCGGCGATACTGTTTGGCTATGTTGTTTTTTGGTATTCAGCTTTAAAATATTCGCCGGTGAGTCTCGTCACCTCAATCCTTGTTTTGGCTTCGCCTCTCACTTCAATGCTCGAATCGGTCTTTAGGACGCATAAATACTCCCCCCATCAGATTGGAGGAGTGCTTATCATCGTTCTTACCTTGATTTTGCTAATAGTAATATTAAAAAAAGCAAAATGGAGAAGATTATTACCCGCAACCTTGCGGGCTTAACACTTTGTGCCCGTTATGCCTTTATGCCCAATAAGTTGAAATATTGCGGTCCTTCTAACGAGAGGACCCTTTTTGACTATGCGGCGAGTGGTCTTGTCGATGAAGGTCTGGTTGAAATGCTGGAAAAATTCGAGACAATGTATCCTTACTTAAAACTAATCGCGAAGGCAAATAAAATAAAAGACCCATTTGATAAGCGGGTTGTTGAGGCTTATTGGTTAGGTAATTCCTTACTCAATAAGGTTGAAATGAACAGCCTTTATTTGTCACTTCTTGATGATCACCATCTTAAAAAGAGGCTTAATACTAAAATCTTCAATGAACTCATTTTTAAGATCCCCATTGGCGCAAAACCCCATCATGCCTTTCATGTGCTTAATATTTTCATAAGAACAGGGAAGGATAAAATTAAACATACCTTGAGTACTATGCAGAGTTGTATTATAACCGTAGGTAGAGTGAAGGGAGTTAGTAATACAGATGAGTTAACTGTTGAAGCGGATTCTTTAGATTTTCAAGAGGGCAAAATTATCGTAACTTACCGAGAAAGAAAAGTACGTTATAATTTTTTTAATCAGAAATTAATTGATGATATACAAATCGGAGATTTTGTTTCATTGCATTGGGATTTTACTTGCGACAAATTAAATTTAAATCAAACAAATAAGTTGAGGGCTTGGAACCAGTACCATTTGAATTTGGCGAATTTAACAATTTAGCATATATTTTATTCTTCGAGCGAGACCGAGCTAAACGAGGTCGAGTCGAGAAGTAATAATCTGTAGTTCTCGAGTCACTTCGTTCGCTCGAACAGTAATAAAAATACAAAATACGGTCTGGGCCGCATTTTTGTTGACTTTTAGATAAAAATATGTATCATAGTAATTATGTGAGCGTCGTTAACCCAAGCGGAAGGAAGTGTCAGTCAACCATGAAGAAGAGCGGTTTCACCCTGATTGAGGTGTTGATCGTCATCGTGGTCACTGCCATCCTGGCGGTGATCGTCATTCCTCAACTGTTGGCTGCCGGACGAGAAGCGGGCGAATCCGCTCTGAAGGATCGCCTTCAAGAGATGCGGAACGCCATTAGGCTTTTCCATGCTGAGTGCGGCGACTTCCCGGCCAAGCTGGAGGACTTGGTGGCAACCACGGCCCCTGCCAAAGGTGGCAATGGCAAGGCCATCAGTGTCAACGATTTCCGCGAGCCGTACCTCCCGAATGCCAATGGTGAACTGCCGATGAATCCGTTCTCCGGCGGCGGCAATATGGTCGGCACGGACAGAGAGTGGATCTACACCCCGACAAACGGTAATGTGAGGGCCAAATCCGGCATAGCCCAGAACGGCACCGACTACAGC
>JAHJRZ010000085.1 GCA_018830605.1 Patescibacteria group bacterium
AAAACTAAAGCCATTGCCATTTTTGAGGGGAAAAAAATCCGCCGGCATTGGGATGAGAGAGAAGAGAAGTGGTATTTCTCCATAGTAGACATTATAGAAGTGCTGACAGACAGCATAAACCCTAGAGATTATTGGTATAAAATGAAAATCAGGGTTAAAAACGAAGATGGTCTTGAGTTGTCGACAATTTGTCGACAACTGAAATTAGAAGCCAGTGACGGCAAAAAATATTTAACTGATGTTACTGACACAGAGAGTATTTTTCGCATTATCCAGTCAATACCATCGCCAAAGGCCGAACCTTTTAAACAATGGTTGGCTAGAGTCGGTTATGAGCGAGTGGAGGAGACAGAAGATCCTGAAATTGCAATTCAAAGAGCAATGGCAACTTATTTAAAAAAAGGATATTCCAAGGAATGGGTTGATTTGCGATTAAAAACAATTGAAATAAGAAAAGATTTAACAAACGAATGGAGTAACCGAGGGATAAAAACTAATGATCAATTCGCAATTTTGACTGATGACATCACTTTTGCTTGGGCGGGAATAAAAACTAGAGAATACAAAAAATTTAAAAATCTCAAAAAAGAAAACTTGCGCGATAATATGAGTAATTTGGAGCTGGTTTTGAATATGCTGGCTGAGACCGCTACCACGGAAATTTCCAAAAAGAAAAAGCCAAAAACTTTTCCCAAAAATCGCCGAGTTGCCCACGAGGGCGGGAGTGTCGCCGGAAACGCCCGGCGCGATATCGAAGCTATAACCGGCAAAAAAGTAATTACTCACAAAAACGCTAAAATTTTACAAAATAATGAAATACGCAGACTAAAATGAATCTCTAAAAAATTATGATCGCAAAAAAAGAAAAATTAGATGCAGAGATTAAATCTTACAGCAGATATTATAAGAACCGAATGTTTATTTTCGTTCTGGCTAATCTTTTGGTGCTTCTTATAATCTTTTCTGCTCTTTATATTTTGGGTTATAAAACTTTTTCCCAAATTGATCAAGAATTTGATCTTAAAAACAATCTCGTCGCCTTATTAATTGGACTTATTATTCTGGCTTTAGATGTTATCCTTACAATAAAGTTCATTTATTGGCCGTGGACAAAAATCGGGACATTGAGAAACGAGTTTTATAAAAATGACCCTAATTATCAAAAACAAAAAAACAAAGGATTATTAATTTTCTTTGGGGTAATGATTTTGTTCGTAGCGTTAATGCGTTATTTGGATACTCGCGGTCTATTTAATTATATTCTTACTTGGGTAATATTTTTTCTGCTCGGCTTGATCACGATGATTATTGGAAAAAAATATAAAATGTGAATCCGCAAACAAAAATTGCTATTTTTAGAGGGAGAAGAGTCCGGCGAACCATTTATCAAAATGAATGGTGGTTTTCGGTCATTGATATAATTAAAATACTTACGGAATCAAACAGACCACGAAAATATTGGAGCGATTTAAAAAAGAAATTGATCAAAGAAGGATATGGTGAAGTGTCCGAAAATATCGGACAGTTGAAATTAATCTCTCCTGATGGAAAAAAGAGAAAGACTGATTGTGCCGCCACCAAAACAATGTTCAGAATAGTCCAATCAATCCCCTCCCCCAAAGCTGAACCATTTAAACGATGGCTGGCCAGAGTTGGATACGAACGAATCGAGGAAATCTTACCCTTTGTCATTGCGAGGCCGCCAAAGGCGGCCGTGGCAATCTGACTCGGAAGTGTCATTGCGAGGAACCGCGAACGAAGCGCGGGACGAAGCAATCTAAAATGAAATTAAGACAATATTACGTTTATATGATGACAAATTTTAGAAACACAGTAATTTACACTGGCGTTACAAATAATATTGTCCGAAGAGTCTATGAGCATAAAAATAAATTGATAAAGAGTTTCACAAACAAGTATAATGTGATTAAACTTGTATACTTTGAGATATTTGATGGTATTGAAACGGCAATTTCCAGAGAAAAACAAATTAAAGCAGGATCAAGAAAGAAGAAAATTGACTTAATAACCAAAGACAACCCTAAATTTCTGGATTTATATGATAAGATTATTAAATAAAGATTGCTTCGCTTCGCTCGCAATGACGACGGTATGTCATCGCGAGGAGCGGCTCGGCTGAGCTCGCCGAAGTCAAAGCGACGAAACAATTCCAAATACGCGGAGATTGCCGCGCCCCGACTTTGAGTCGGGGCTCGCAATGACGGGATAAGGAGGCGAGGTTGCCGGCTCTGCCCGTCGAGATATTGAAAAAAGAACCAAAAAAAGAGTCTCCACACCAAAAAATTATTTAGCTAAAACAATTAAGGGCCAGTAGTTCATCGGTAGAACGCTGCATTCGCATTGCAGAGGTAGAGGGTTCAATTCCCTCCTGGTCCAAAAATACAAGGGTCCGTCCCTTGTATTTTGTATTTTATAAATTTAACCTTAAAAAGAGAACCGTCCCCTATTTATCTAAAAATTGATAACCTCGCCTGTAGGATGCAGATTGGCGATTGATTCATCTTCGGCTATAACTATATTCTCCCACTTATAACCCAATCGATTAAAAACAAAAGGACTGGCAATCGGCCTCTTTTTTTGAGACTCAACCACATAAACCGCTGGATTGGCATTGAGTTTAAAAATTGTCCCATCGCGATAGCTAAGATTATCTCCTTGGGGATAAGAATCCATTTCAGTTTGATTGATAGTGATTATTCTTCCCCAAGAAACAAATCGGGAATTAAAAATTGAGGGCGAAATAATGAGACGCTTTTTAGCATCTCCTAAAAGATAGACGCCAGAAGAGGAAACCGTTTTGACGAGAGTGCCGTTGGGATGGACTTTCGCCTGCGCAATGTCCTCACCCTTTGGATGCAGCCCTAAAATATTATTATCTTCAGCTATAATTATCTCCCCCCAATTATATCCCATTCCTTCAAAAATCTGGGGGGAAGGAATGAGACGTTTTTTACCGTTCTCAACCACATAAACCGAAGAGTTGTCTCGAGTCCTAAAAAGAGTGCCCTCTTGGTATTTCAGAGGATCACCTAAAGGATAATTATTAACTTCAGAGGAAGAAACGATTATCACCGCTCTCGAATTAAATTGAGAAGCAAAAACAGACCAAGAAGGTATAGGTCTTTTCTTATCATTCTCAATCAGATAAATCGCAGGATCTCCTTCTACTTTAATAAGACTGCCGTTGGGATGAGTAATTTTCTTTTCTTGTTCCTTGATAAGATTCTTCAAAGTAGCAATGTATTTGGCATCTTTAATCCCTTCTCTTAAACCCTCGGCGTTCATCGCTGGGATCAATTCTCCGGACGCAGTGGGATAAACAAAAACTCTATCAGGCTCAATCCTAGTAAATAAAGGCCAATTCGGCCTGATATCAAAATCGCGATAGGGATCATTCCACCAAGCTCCGGCCGCATAAGCATAAACAAATTTAGCCTCAGTTTTATAAGCCAATAAACCATGAAGGAAGCGGTTATTGATTGGGGTTCTCAGATACGAATCTCTAGTGGTGTAATATCCATAATTATTGGAGTAATTATTCTTGAAGGCCTCTCCTTGCACAGTTAAATTCCAAACCTTGTTGTCCAGAAAGCTTGATTGTGACAGCGGCTTTAGCGGCAAGTTTGAATGAGGAACAAAAAATGGAGAGATATCTTTTTCTGCCAATTCTTGCTCCGATTTAGCAGTAAGATCGGCCGCAGTTATGCCGCCATTCTCTTTTACAAACTGCATAATTCTATCCGCATATATTCTTTCTTCGATGGTATCTGGCTCATCCGCTACCTCAAAAACAAAATTGATATTCTGCCTTTTAGCAATTTCGATTAAGTTTTTAACCGCCATCCCGAAAGGCCCGCTATACTCACGGCTGCTGAGTTTTACATAAAGGTCCTTATCTGAAAAATCAAAACCCTGATAGATTCTCTTATATAAATCTTCAGCAAAAACCCATAAGCTAACTGGTTGATTCTCCTTCAAGATTCCTTTGGACTGATAATAATTTATTCTTCTTTCTAAATTTTTAAAATCAACATTTACGACAGAACCATTATTTTCTATAAAACGATAATCATTGGGATGAAGAGAAATTATAGTTGTTAGTTGATAATTTCGATAAAAATCAAAAAGATTTTCCGTATTATTAGCATAAGTATTGTTGGCCGGATCACCCCAAGTATAGGCCGTAGCCTTGGGCTGGTTAAGAACCAATGGCAGCACTGTGACCTTAAAATCTAATGCCGTTCTCTCTTTGCCGTCCTGCTTGATGTGAATCTTCCCCCGGTAATCCCCTCCTGAAAGTTTATCCGGAATTCTGATTTCAAGCCAAACTCTGGCTGATGAATTGGGCTCAACAGAAAGTTGACTGAAGTTTTCTAAACGATCAGGAACAAGGGCATAGGAGAAATAATCTTCAGGCATCAATCTTCTTTTGTCATAAACAACTTTTTTTAAGACAATATTTTCTTTG
>JAHJRZ010000086.1 GCA_018830605.1 Patescibacteria group bacterium
TCCGCTTCGGCCGCTTTAATCCTGGCGTAAGTCTCTTTATCAATTAAGATTTCGCGCGAACGGTTGGTGCCGTCGCTCGGACCGACTAATCCTTGTTCCTCAAGCACATCCAAAAGCCGGGCGGCCCGGGCATAGCCGATACGCAGATGGCGCTGCAGAAGCGAAGCTGAAGCCCTCTTTGAATTTAAAACAATCTCCACCGCGTCGTCAAATTTTTCATCATCAAACGACTCACCGCTGCCAAAAAATGTTCCCTTCTCCGGCTCATAAGTCAAAATATCTTCTTGATAATGAGCAGCTCCATGTTTTTTAAGCCAGCCCGTCACCCGATGAATTTCTTGATCAGAAAGAAAGACGCCCTGGACACGTTTTGGCTTAGGAGCTGAAAAATGGAGAAAAAGCATATCGCCGTTACCCAAGAGCCGTTCCGCTCCCGACATATCCAGAATTGTTCTGGAATCAACATTCGAGGCCACAGAAAAAGCAATACGACAAGTAATATTAGCTTTAATCAGACCGGTGATGACATCAACTGACGGCCGCTGAGTGGCAACCACCAAATGGATGCCAGTAGCACGTGCAAGCTGGGCCAAACGAACGATCGAGGCCTCGACCTCGCGCGCCGCCACCGCCATCAGATCAGCCAACTCATCAATAATAATAATAATATAAGGCATCTTCTCAACTCCTTTGTTTGAATTATATGAGGTGATATCGCGCTTGCCCGCCCCTTGGAAAAGATTATAGCGGTCATCCATCTCTTTGACTGCCCAGCGCAGGGCGGAGATGGTCTGTTCGTGCCGAGTAATTACCGGGGTTAAAAGATGGGGCACGCCATTGTATTGGGTAAACTCAACTCTTTTGGGATCAACTAAAATTATCCTTAGTTTCGAGGGAGAATTATCATAGAGAAGAGCGGTGATAATACTGTTGATGCAGACGCTCTTGCCTGAACCGGTCGAGCCGGCGATCAGAAGATGGGGCATTTTGGCCAGGTCGGTGACGACCGGCTCGCCCGAGACATCTTTGCCCAAGGCCAACTTAAGAGGAGATTTAAGATTCTCAAATTCTTTGGATTCAAGAATGGGTCGCGCCCGAACGATCGCCGGAGAGGTGTTGGGTACTTCAATCCCCACGGCGTCTTTGCCCGGAATCGGCGCTTCAATTCTGATCGGATGAGCCGCCAGAGCGAGTGAGAGATCGTTCTGTCTCGCCACAATTTGATTTAATTTAACGCCTGTCTCTGGTTTTAAAGTATACTGGGTCACTGTCGGTCCGACATTAACCTCATCCATCTTGACTTCAATGCCAAAATTCTCCAGTGTGCGCCTGATAATCTCCGCTCTCTTCCTGATATCTCCGGCCGCGGGCTGGGTCTCTCTTGATTCCAAAAGATCAAACGGCGGAGGCTGCCAAGCTTCCTTGCCTGAAGTGACTAATTCTGATGATTCGACAATTGGCTTTTTTTCAATCCTCTTGCGGCCAAAAGAGAACCATCTTCTCTTTTCTTCTCCGGGGTTATTATTGATCCTTAGATTCTCCGAGCCCTCGCCAAAACCTAAGTAATAAGAGAGGTCTTTAAACTTATCCGCCAAGGTCTTTAAGGAAATATTAAGAGCAGCTAAAACCGAAATTATTAATAATCCCAAAAGAATTATAAAAGACGCCCAAAAATTAAAGATATAAAGAAAAATATAAGAGATTAAAAAACCGACAAAGCCGCCGCCCCCGCCCTCTCCGGCCACCTTAAACGAGCTCTCCGGCAGAACAAAAAGATGAATAATGGCTGACAAGATGATGATAAAAGCGATGGTTCCGAGAACCGTCGGGGCGCGCAGGGCAAAACGTTGGGGAAAGAAGAGAGCAGTGCCAAAAAAAAGAAAAACAAGAGGAATCAGAAGAACGAGATAGCCAAAAATAATGCGCAGAACTCTGATTAAAAAATTACCAAATGTTCCGGCGCCGCCAAAGACCGAGAGAAGCAGCACAAAGCCAATAATTATAAGAATTACAGCGATAATTGAACGGGTTGTCTCCGGGTCAAGGCTCCAGCGGATGCTCTTCTCCATTGCTTTTAAGTCTTTTTTTGAGGGCCGGCCGCGTTTTCCTTCCATAAAATCAAAACCTTCAAGCCGATTTCGGCTTATTACTTTTTTCTATTATATCAGAGAGTCAGAAAAGTAAATAGGGATATTTTCGATCTTAGACTTCAATTATCACCGGTATGACCATTGGTCTTCTTTGGGTGTGGCGATATAAATACTGGCCAATATCGTCGCGCAGTCTCATTTTGATCTCATTATAATCAGCGCGGTGGGTATTATTGTATTTAGACATTAAACGTCTCACCTCGGCTCTCGTTTTGTGAACCAACTCCTCATGGGCGCGCATATAAATAAACCCGCGCGAAATCAAGTCCGGCGAAGTGATAAGTTTGCCCGTCTTGTTATCAACCGTGCAGATGATGACAAAGATCCCGTCGCGCGACATTGCCTGGCGGTCGCGCAGAACGATGTTGCCCACGTCTCCCACGCCCAAACCATCAATCAAAACATATCCCGCCGGCACTCTCTCTTTTAGAATTTGATAATTACCCTCTTTATCAAACTCAACCACTATCCCGTTCTCGAGAGCTAAAGTATTCGAAGGGCTCAGGCCGATCTCTTGTGCCAAGCGGCAGTGCAGAATCAAATGTCTATCCTCACCGTGGACGGGAATGAAATATTTGGGCTTAACGATATCAAGCATCGTTTTCAACTCCTCTTGCGCGGCATGGCCCGAGACATGGATATCAACCTGGCGGCCGTAGATAACATCAGCTCCCAAGCGAAAGAGATTATTAATGGTGGCGGAAATAGCCGTCTCATTGCCCGGGATAGGCGAAGCAGAGACGACGATCGTATCTCCTGGCTTGATAACTACTTCCCGATGGTCTCCGGAAGCCATGCGCACTAAAGCCGAATAAGCTTCGCCTTGAGAACCGGTACAAATAACAACCAACTCTTCATCGCGGATATTTTTAGCTTCTTTGGAGTCGACTAAAACTCCCTGCGGAATCCGCAAATAGCCGAGCCTGGTCGAAGTCTCGACATTATTCTCCATACTGCGGCCGGAGATCATTACTCTCCGTCTGTATTTAACCGCCGAATCAATAGACTGCTGGACGCGATTGATGAGTGAGGCAAAAGAAGAAATAATGACTCGGCCTTTGGCGCGTTCGAAAATCCGATCCACCGTCTCCCCGACCGTTTTTTCAGACATAGTATAACCCGGAATCTCCACATTAGTTGAATCCGAAAACAAAACTAAGACTCCTTCTTGGGCATAGCCGGCCAGCTTGCCAAAATCAGTCACCTCTTTATCAACCGGCGTGTGATCAAATTTAAAATCTCCAGAATGAACCAATAAACCTAGAGGTGTATGAATAGCAAAACCGACGCCATCAGGGATAGAGTGATTAACCCTAAAGGGTTCAACTTCAAAAGGGCCAAGTTTAATCTTATCTCCAGGTTTAATAATTGAAATATTAGGTCTTTTAGTGTTAAACTCCTTCATTTTTGTTTCAATCAAACCCTTGGTGAGCTTGGTGGCATAAAGAGGCGGGTCGCCAATGCGGCTTAAAATATAAGGGATAGCGCCAATATGATCTTCGTGGCCATGAGTAATAATAATCGCTTGAATACGATGCTTATTATCCTCTAAGTATTTTGTATTGGGGATGACAAAATCAACCCCGAGCATCTCCTGCTTGGGAAACATAATACCCGAGTCAACAACCAAAATATCATCGCCATACTCGATGACCATCATATTTTTGCCGATCTCGCCCAAACCGCCCAAAGGAATGAGCCGAAGTTTGCCTTCTTCTACAGGAGGATACACTTTTTCTTCGCGCTCTCCATTTAACGGTTCAAGAGGACGAGGAATCTGCCTTTTTCTTGTTTCGTAATTTCTTCTTAGATTCATTTAAAAACAAAAACAGCTATTTAATAAATTTTCCCCGAGAGTCCATAATTCTTACTTGATTATCTAATTGTAGCAAACAATTATTTATTTGTCAAGGCCTGCTTATTTTTAGCTGCTTTCATTGATAAATTAATCCGCCCCTGTTCATCAATCTCAATCACTATTACCGGCACAATATCGCCCACTTTGACTACATCTTCAACTTTGTTAACGCGGCGGTCCGCCAGCTGGGAGATATGAATTAATCCTTCTTGGCCGGGAAGAACTTCGGCAAAAGCGCCAAAATTCATAAGGCGAGTAATTCTGCCTTGAAATTTTTCTCCCTTTTTGACCTCATGGGTTAAGCTCTCAATCCACTCCACCGCCCCCTTGAGGTCAGACCCCTCTTTTGAGGAGACCATCACTGTGCCGTCGTCTTCAATGTCAATATCCACCCCGGTTTTTTCAATAATCGCGTTGATCACCCTGCCCCCCGGACCGATGACATCTCTGATCTTATCTTTATTAATATGGATTACTTCAATTACTGGCGCGTATTTGGAAACCCCTGCACGGGGTTTGGCTAAAATTGCCTTCATCTTTTCTAAAATCTTTAGCCGGGCTCTCTTCGCCTCTTCAAATGATTCTTTAAAAATATCTTTATTAATTCCAGGAATCTTAACATCAAGCTGCAAAGCGGTGATACCCTCGGAAGTTCCGGCAACCTTAAAATCCATATCGCCGGCAAAATCTTCAAGCCCTTGAATATCAGTCAAGATTTTATAATCTTTAATCTCTTTATCTCTTTTCAAGCCGACAACCAAACCCATGGCCACGCCCGAGACAGGCTTCTTAATCGGCACCCCGGCATCCATCAAAGACAAGCTCATACCGCAGACCGAGGCCATCGAAGTAGAGCCGTTAGAAGAAAGAATTTCTGATACAACTCTAATTGTATAAGGAAAATCATCTTTGGTCGGAACCATATGGGCTAAAGCTTTTTCCGATAGGGCGCCATGTCCGATCTCGCGCCGGCTGGCCCCCCTAAGGGGAGAAACCTCGCCCGTAGAATAAGGAGGGAAATTATAATGGTGCATAAAATTTCTCGTTCCTTCTTCTCCCATCGTATCAATCATCTGCTCTTTGGAAGGAGTGTCCAAGGTTACGATCGAGAGCACCTGGGTCTCGCCGCGGGAAAAGAGGGCTGAACCGTGAGTCCGAGGCAGAAGGCCGACCTCAATCTCGATGGGCCGGACCTCATTTAACTTGCGGCCGTCCGGCCTTTTTTCTTCTTCAAGAATAGCCCGCCTTACTTCTTTTTCGACCGCCGCGTCAAAAGCATTTTTGATCTCAATTTGCTTATAATCGCCTTCATAAGCGGCCAAAATCTGTGCCTCAAATTTGGCTAAGTTTTGCGTTCTTTTTTCCTTATTAATCTCAACCGCTATTTTGCGCAATTCAGATCCGAACTCATCAGAAATTTTAACATGGATATCTGATTCATCAATTATAAACTCCGCCTTATCTTTGCCGCCTAATTTAGCGATTTTTCTCTGAATCTCAATAATCGGTTTGAGCGCTTTCTGTCCCAGCTCGATCGCCTCCAAAACCTTGCTCTCTGAAACCTCATTTGCTTTAGCCTCAATCATTAAAGTTCTGTCTTTGGTTCCGGCGAGCACTAAATCAAGTTCTGCTTTTTCAATCTTTTCTTCATCCGGATTAAGCTCAAACTTGTCGTCAATCAAACAGACCCGAACCGCAGCCACCGGGCCCTCAAAGGGCGCGGGCGACTGCATTAGGGCGGTTGAGGCGGCAATAATCGAAACAATATCTGGATCATTTTTTTTGTCAACTGATAAGACTGTCACTATCACCTGAATGTCATTGCGATATTCCTTGGGGAAGAGGGGACGCAGGGGCCGGTCGATTAATCTGGCGGTTAAGACAGCCGCGTCAGAGGGCCTGCCTTCTCTTTTTATAAATCTAGAACCGGAAATCTTGCCGGCAGCGTAAAACTTCTCTTCATAATCAACCAGTAAAGGAAAATAATCAATCTCCGGATTCGGCTCTGGTGCCACGCAAACACAAGCTAAAACCACAGTATCGCCATACCTCGCTTCGATTGAGCCGTCAGCTAATTGGGCTAATTTGCCAGTTGATAATTCAAATTTCTTGCCCGCGAAATCTACATCAAACTTCTTTTCTTGACTCATAATTTAAGAGATCCTCTCCTTTTATTTCTTTAATCCCAAATCCTTAATCAATTTTAAATATTTGTTCTCGTCTTCTTTTTTTAAATATCCCAAAAGACGGCGCCGTTTGCCAATTATTTTTAAGAGCCCGACGCGGGAGTCATAATCTTTTTTATGATCTTTTAAGTGCTTGGTTAATTCATTAATTCTCTTGGTTAAACCAACAATCTGCACCTGGGTTGAGCCGGTGTCTTCTTTATGAACTCTGTATTTGTCGCTTAATTTTTCTTGTTTGGTCTTAGCCATTTTTCAAATTAAAAATTAAAAAATAAAAGATAAAAATTATTGCTTATTTATATTATAACATGAGTGATCAAAATGCAAGATTTGGGCCCAGCAGGATTCGAACCTGCGACCGTTCGGATATAAGCCGAATGCTCTACCGCTGAGCTATAGGCCCAAATTCAGCTACCAGCTTACAGCTTCCTGCTATCAAAGAATGCTGGCTGCTGTCGGCTGATTGCTGACTGCTACACGACAACATATTAGGTATATTTTAGCACAAAATCAAGAGATATGCTGTCCTCCCAGTCCATTTGAGCTGGTTTTTATTTGGATATCAAATCGGAAGAGATGAATTTCACTTCACGTATATGGATAAACGAAGTTTGCGAAGCAAGTCGGACGAAGGGGCTTTTTTAAAACTTGTAATTAAATGTTGCCTTGGCGTTATCAATATAATTATTTTCTGAAATAAATTTTTTCCATTTTTCTACAATATTTTCGTCAAAAACATTTCCTATTTCAACCTCTCTGCATAGATTAAAGTCATCGACGGGCATGAAAACATTTCCGTTAGAGGCCACAAAAAAATATGCATTAGTTCTATCTTTTCTTTTTGAAATTGCAATCTTAAAATATTTTGAAAATTTATCTTTGATTTTTTGAGTTGCTTCATCAAACTGCTCTGGCAAAACCTCGAGAAGGGATTTATTTTTCACTGCATTGACATTTTGGGGGATAAATTCGTAGATTTTCCAAATATCAATAGGATAATCCTTTATCAGGTCTCCAATTTTTTCAAGTTTATCAATATTATCTTTAGTCACAACAGTCCCAATTCTGATAATTGGCTTTTTGGGTTTTTCTTTGAAAAAATTGAGTATCCTTAGAATATTGTCAAGATTATCCGAATTTCTATAACTTTTATTTGGAAAATCAATAGGCAAACCGATTACATCAACATTTTTTAGAATTAAATCCGAATATTTGAAAAATAAATCTCCATTTGTATCGAGGAAGATTTTGAAATTATATTTTCTGAGCTCTTTAATTATGTCTTCAAAATCTCCCCTAACCAAAGGTTCTCCTCCACAAAGAACAATCGCTTTTACTCCATTTTGAGAAAAAAGATGAAACAATTTTTTTAATTTCAAAAAATTCATTTCTTCTAAATTTTGTGGTGGCCCGTAACAATATTTGCAGTTATTATTACATTTTGAAGTAATACGAAAACTTACAATTTCTGGAAATGGTTTCATAATTAGAAAATGATTCCTAGATATAAATAACTTTTGCGCCCCGTAGCCCGATTGCAACTAACGTCCGCGTGTATCTGATGTTGCGACCCTGAGCTTGTCGAAGAGGAGCAATATGGGCGAAACGAAGTGTAGCCAGATATACGCTGTTATTAGATGTAAATTTACTTTTTTGCATCAGGCGGTTTATTAAAAAAAATATCTTCATCCGTCAAAGAAGTTTTTTCTTTTCTTAAAAATTCTCGAATTTTTATAAGTACCTTGAATACATTATTTTTACCATTATTTTTGGGATTCAAAGCATCTTTCAACTCCAAATATAGATCGTCAGGTAACCATAACACTAATTCCCATGCTAATTGATTAGCTTTAACTCTATCAATCTTCATATTTGGATCCATACGCTCACCCACAGTAATAGATAAATATTCGGCGATTTTTGAAGCTTGCTCTCTTATTCTAATATCATATCTATATTCTTCAGCCAATTTATCATATTCATGCTTTATGGAATTTTCAAGATGAGACTTTATCCAGTTAGAGAGCAAAAACTGCAATGCTCCTAACAGAATTGTAATTATTGAGATTTCTAACGTTGTTTCTAAAAAATTCATTTTAAAGTGTTAAAAAAATAAATTTATTTCCGATAACGTATCCGAATATCTGAAGTGCGAAGCATTTGGATGAAGCGTAGCGGAACCAGATATGCCGTGTTAGGCGATGTAAATTTTTTGTCTTCTTCTTTAATGATAATAACTCAATCTATTCTAAAAGAAAATTTGATTTTTTTATTTTGGTTCAAGAAAGAGAGGCTGGGAGCGGATGCCTCGAACCAAATTATCTTGTTGTTGAAATAATGAAAGGCAGCTATTATATTTTTTAATCCTATTTATTATTATTTTGTAATAATCTTTGTTTATTTCAAATCCTACATATTGTCTATCGTTTGCCAAACAGGCAATAGCGGTCGTTCCTGTCCCCATAAATGGATCAAAAACTATTCCATTTTCAGGGCAACTAGCTTTTACCATTCTTTCAATTATTTCTAATGGTTTTTGAGTAGGGTGATTTTCTCTCTCTGGATCTTGAGCATGAATTCTCGAATTACTCCATAAATCTTTAGGATTATATCCAATCTCTAACCATTTTTTGCCAACAAAAATTGATCTGGTCCTTGCTTTTTTAGTTTCCTCATCATAGGGAATTCTCACACTATCTATATCAAAATAATAATCATCATTTTTCACAAAAAAACCTATGTTATCATGAACGGAAGAAAATTTTCTTGTTGAACCACCCATACTAGGGACTCGTCGGTCCCAAATAATCTCATTAATCATTCTTAATTTCTTCTTAAGATAAACAAAAATCTCTGGTGAATATTGCCAGCTTAAAAAAATATACAAACTTCCCGAATCTTTTAGCTTTGGCAACACCGCATCTATCCATTTATATGTCCATTTTAAATATTCATCTGACGATCTTTTATCTGAATCATTACCATAATCCTTACCTAAACAATAAGGAGGATCAGTCAATATTAAATCAACAGAATAATCATCTATTTTGTCTACCCCTTTCAAAACATCCTCATTAATAATTTTATTCACAATACTATTTTATTTCAAAATAATGCTTTTTGATTTTTCCTTGAGCATTTTTAAAAATTCTTCTCTCGTCCGATGTATTTTATCGTGTCGATAAGTAGCCTGTATTTTGTCGTTTCTCGGATTAACATAAATAGGTAAAAATTGCGGTGAAAAAATTTCTAAATAATCCTTATCAAAAGTTATTTTTATATTTTCAAATTTAATACCAAAACAAGCATAAATTAAATTATATCCTTTATTAACGCTGTATTGAAAATAAAGTTTTTCCACCGCAGATATATCATTTTTATTTTCTTTTCCTTTTATATTATGGATTTTTACATTTACAAAGTAACTTTTGTTATTAACTACTATTTCGCAATCGTGAAGCGACGTGTCTGGAAAATCAAAATCAACTTTATCTAAACCAAGTTTTTCAGCATTAAATTTTGTTTGTTGAGTAATAACTTGTTCAACCAACCAACTTACAGATCTAGTATGCGCCTTTAATCCATAAGGTAAAATTTTACTATTCGTGATATCAAAACTCGGCAGTATAGTTAAGAGTTTTAAGTAGATATTTTTTACAAATTCCAAATCATTTTCAATATTTTTTATTTCGTTTTTCATAGTAATTTTAATAAAATTCAAGCCATTTTAATTATAGCAAAATTTTATTAATAAAGTAAATCGTTTTTTCTGCGATTTTTGGAGTAAAAAACACCTCTCCCAGCTCATTTGAGCTGGTTTTTGTTTGAGCGAAGGGTCAAAGAGGAATTAAAGAAGTGAATGTCTCGAGCCCAAAACCCCTTATTTTAAGTCTGAAATAAGACTCTCAAAACCGGCAGTATTTACCCAATAATTATCTGGATTATTTTTGAGAAATTTATTAATTTCTTTTCTTTGGGTGGTTATCTTATCGCCATAACCGTTATCGCTCAATAAAACATTGGAATATTTGCCATCTAAAAATGAAATGTAAGAAACTCCATTTTTTTCGGTCAGCCCTAAAATTTCAATCAATTCTGAAATTTGTTTATCTTGTCCACCTCCCGATGTATTTAAGTGCTTGGCTTCGCAAAGAAGAATTTTATCTTTTGCCTTAATTATTAAATCAAGTGTTTTATTTTGTTTTTTGGTTTCTATTTTTATGTCTAATTTTTTGCGTACATTTTTCAAACTAAATTTTTTAGAAAATTTTACCACGCAATAATCAGTTTTAAAAAAATCATCCCAGTCAAAAACTTCTTTAAATCCTTGTTTTTTTAAAATATGAATTAACTTATTTTCTCCGCATTTCCCTTTTTTACGAGATGAATTGTTGTCTAATATCGCTTGCATCCATTCTTCAGGCGCCATTTCGTTTAGTACTCTTTTGGCAAAATATCTATTAGTGATTTTTTTAAGTAAATTTATTTCATTTTTTGCTTCGTCAATAATGTTGTCGCAAGCATTTACAAAACAAGCAAATTCAGAACAATTGGAAAATTTGCCAATAATTTTTGATAATTCTATAAAATATTTATTAATCACTGCCGTTTTTTCCTTCTTTCTTTGCAAAGTTCTTATAGTGATTAAGATATTCTTTATTTCTTTGGTATTTTTTATGTATTTATTTAGATCGGGATGTTTTTCATCAAATACATAAAAATCATCAAGTGATTTTTCTTGATTATTTTTAGATATTTCAAAATAATGCAGATTGCTTTGAATTTTTTTCATAATAAATAAGGTTTAAAAATTTGTAAGTCAAATCAAATGATATTCTTTTACGATTATTATCTCTAAAATTGGTAAGAAAAAAAGAAAGATATTTGTCGCGATTAGCTGATAATTCATTGTTAAATTTCTTCATTAATTCAATTTGTTCATCGATAGACACTTCTTTTTTAAAAATTAAATGAGCCATATTGCGCGAAGTATTTTTTCCGACAAGGCCGGATATTTTATACTTCCTTATATCTTCAAGCTGTATTTTTTTTCCATTCTTGCTGTCGATAGCTCGCAAAAATAAAATATTTTTTTCAAGCAGTTTTTTTATATCATCGCTAATTTTTAATATTTTTTTATCTTTAATATTTTGTAAAGCTATTTCTACTTCATATCCACCCGACTTCAAGTAATCCTCTGTAAGACGAAAAACACCCAATTTATTCTTAGCATTTTTTATTTTATAAATAAAATCTCCGCCGAACTGCCAGCCACATTTTTTTTCAAGTACTAATTTAATTTTTTTGTTTTCAGGATAAATTGTTGCGTCTATAATATTTTTTTCAGATATTTTTTGTTTTTTCCTAAAATAAAAAGAGATCACATTATATGTAGTATCGTCAAAAACTTGCTCCGAAAAAATATTTAATTTTACTATTTCAAATTTTTCAAAAAATAATTCCCTGATTTTTTTTGAATTTTCAGCGCATAAAAAATTTAAAGGAACTATGATTATGCCTTCATCACAATTTAAGATAGAATAAATGGAAACTTGGTATAAGTCTTCAAAATTTGAATTTTTTCCTGAAAAAAATTTTTCTTTAATTTTTTTTGTAGCTTTGTTTTTATGCAAATAGGGCGGATTGGTGCAGACGAATTTGTATTTTTGGGGCGAATTTATAGAATCATTAAGAAATACATTCTTCTCGTCGATATAATTTTTGTCAAAATCAAAACCTACATTTTTTTTACTTTTGTTATTCTTTGACCAATTCAACAAATCCTGATTTCCCGCAAAGGGATCAAAAACTTTTTTATTCTTAACAAATTTACCAAATCCCTGAAGAATATAGTCAGAATTTGTAGTAAAGAATTGGCCCAAGCTCCTTTTTTTGATTGTTGTGTCCACGTTTATATTATAACGTAATATCGTTTTTTCCGCGATTTTCGGAGTAAAAAACACCTCTTCTTCAGCTAATTGGAGTTAGGTTTTGTTATAACACAAATCACGGACATCTTGATTTAAATGTTATATAATAGTATAAAGATAGACATACTATGACCGAAGAAGAAATATTAAAATTTTGGCGAGAGAAGAAGATTTTTGAGAAGAGTCTGGATCAGAATAAAGATAAAAAACTCTTCAGCTTTTTTGACGGTCCTCCTTTTGCCACCGGCCTGCCACATTATGGCCATATTTTAGCTTCAATTATTAAAGATTTAGTCGGTCGGTATCAGACAATGAAAGGATGTTATGTTCCTCGGCGCTGGGGCTGGGATTGCCATGGCCTGCCGATTGAGAATATCATTGAGAAAAAATTAAATATCTCCGGCAAAAAAGAAATCGAAAAAATCGGCGTAGATAAATTTAACCAGGCTTGTCAGAACGCGGTTCTAAAATATAGCGAGGAGTGGGGAGAGATGGTCGAGCGCATCGGCCGCTGGGTTGACTTTAAACACTCCTATAAAACAATGGATTCGACCTATGTCGAATCAGTCTGGTGGGCCTTAAAAGAAATTTGGGAAAAAGGCCTCCTCTATGAAGGGAAAAAGGTGCTTTTGTATTGTCCGCGCTGCGAAACTCCCATCTCTAATTTTGAAGTGGCAATGGATAATAGTTATAACGACGTCAAAGAAGAGACGATCACGGTCGCTTTCAAATTAGAAAAAAATGACAAATTTCCCAAGAATACTTATCTTTTAGCTTGGACGACTACTCCTTGGACGTTGCCTGCCAATGTGGTTCTTGCGGTCGGAGAAAAAATAAAATATGAGCTTGTAAATAACGGCAACAATAATTACCTTCTTGCCCAAGAGAGAAGAAAAATTTATTTCAAAAGAACAAAAGCGCGAAAAACCTTCTTGGGCCGGGAATTAGTCGGGCTTAAATACGAACCCTTATATGGAGTGGTTAAAGACAATGCCAAAGCTTATTCAGTTTTCTCGGCCGATTTTGTAATTACAAATGAAGGCACCGGCATCGTCCACACGGCCGTGGTCTACGGCGAAGATGACTATAACTTGGGGCTAAAATATGATCTGCCGACGGCCCCGTTCTTGGACGAACGAGGCCACTTTAATGAACTGGCGCCAAAATTTTTGCAAGGAAAATATTTCAAGCAAGCTGATAAAATAATCATTTTAGACCTCAAAAAAAGAAAATTAATATTTAAAAAACAGGCCCTGGTCCACAGCTATCCCTTTTGCTGGCGCTGTAATACTCAACTCTATTACAATGCCATCCCGGCCTGGTTTATTAATATCCAAAAAATCAAAAAATTTTTGCTGGCGACGAATGAATCAATCAATTGGTATCCAGAGCATTTAAAACATGGACGATTTGCTAAAGGGATTGAAGATGCGCCCGACTGGAATATCTCTCGCAACCGCTATTGGGCAACTCCCATTCCTATTTGGAAGTGCGAGGGGCTGGATTGCAATAATTTGGTTGTTATCGGAAGTTTTACTGAATTGAAAGAAAAATCTTTAAATTTTAATGAGATTTATCCCAGCGACGAGGTCAGAAAAGCGGATCTGCACAAGCATAAAATGGATAAGATTAAACTGAAATGCGGCGTGTGCCGCGGAGAAATGAAGAGAGTCCCTGAAGTCTTAGATTGCTGGGTTGAATCAGCTTCAATGCCCTTTGCCGAGCTTCATTATCCTTTTGAAAATGAGGAAAAATTCAATCAGCATTTTCCGGCGCAATTTGTGGCAGAATATATTTCTCAAACTCGGGCTTGGTTTTATACCATGCATGTAATTTCAACGATCCTCTTTAATAAGGCGCCTTTTGAAAATGTCGTGACAACCGGCACCATTCTTAACGAAAAAGGCGAAAAATTGTCTAAATCAAAAAATAATTATCCTGATCCGCGGGCTATGATAGAAAAGCATGGTGTTGACGCCTTAAGATTTTATCTGATGTCATCAGTCGTTATGAAATCCGAGAATATTCTCTTTTCCGAACACGATTTAGATGAGATAAAAAAGAAAGTAATAATTATTATCTCTAATGTTCTTTCTTTTTATAGACTTTATCCTTTGCAAGAAAAAAATAAATTTCTGCCGGAAAAAGAAAATCTGCACACTCTCGACGGCTGGATTATGGCGCGGCTCTCTCAATTGGTTAAGGAGACGACCGAGTATCTTGATAAGTATGATGTGATCAGGGCCTCGCGAGAGATAACCTTTTTTATTTCAGATCTCTCGACTTGGTACTTGCGCCGCTCCAGGGATCGTTTTAAAGAAGGCAGCGAATCCGGCAGCCAAGTCTTTTACTACGTCTTATTAACCCTTGCCAAAATTATGGCGCCTCTCACTCCTTTTATCGCGGAAAATATTTATCAGGAACTCAAAGGACCCAAAGAATCAGTCCATTTGGATGATTGGCCCGAAACTCAAAAAGATTATCTTGATGAGAAATTAATTGAATCGATGACGAAGACCCGTGAGGTTGTGGCGCTCGCGCTTGGTAGGCGAGCCGAAGCGGGCATTAAAATCAGACAACCGCTCTCTAAATTAACAATCAATACTTCCCTTGGCGAAGAATTTTTGGAATTAATTAAGGATGAAGTCAATGTGGAAAAAGTGGGTTATAAAAAATCAAAAGAAGAAGTCGCCCTAGACACAGAAATTACACCGGAATTAAAAGAAAAAGGAGTGGTGCGCGACCTCATCCGCGAGATCAACGCTTTGCGCAAAAAAGAAGGGCTAACGATTAAAGACAGAACCAAAATTATTTTTGGCGCTGACATTAAGACCAAAAAAATTATTAAAAAATATAAAGAAGAAATTTTAGAGAGCACTCTCTCA
>JAHJRZ010000087.1 GCA_018830605.1 Patescibacteria group bacterium
CAATAATATCTTCAGCAAATATAGCTGTTCTTTCTTCAAGATCAAATTTATGTTTTTCTTTTTCGCCTTTCATCTTTAAAGATTTCATTTGATATTTGTGATTTTTGATTTGAGATTATTATCTTTTCTACTGTGCTTAATATGTCTATAAACCCAAAAAATTATACCAATTATTATTAATCCCAGGATTATATAATCTGCCCCGCGGAAATAATTTTTTAAATTTTCCCAATTCTCGCCCAATTTTAGCCCAACATATCCCAACCCCCAAGACCAGATATAAGATCCGACAAAAGTATAAACTATAAAATGCCAGAATCTCATTCTGGCGATTCCGGCTGGAAAAGAAATATAAGTTCTAACAACCGGTAAAAGTCGAGAGAAAAAAATGACGCTATCTCCATGTTTTTTAAACCATCTGTCAGCCAAATCCAAATCATGATGAGAAATCAAGATATACTTGCCATATTTTTCAATTAAGGGCCGCCCGCCGTACATTCCTACCCAATAGGCAACAACTGAACCAATGACACAGCCAATGGCGCCAGCAAGAGCGATAAGCCAAATATCAAATCGTCCTTGATAAACCAAAAACCCCGAAAAAGGCATTATCACTTCCGAGGGTAAAGGAATACAGGCGGACTCAATTGCCATCAACAATACAATTCCTCCATAACCGAGCGTGGAGATGGTAGCGATGATAAAACCGGAGATAGCGGCTAAAATTGTATGGATCATATCATTAAAACATTAAATCATTAAAACATAAAAACAATTATTTTCGATCTTGTTCTAGTGTTCTTGTGTTTTAATGTTTTTATGATTATTGCGTTATAAAATAAAAAATAATAATTACTATCGCCAAAACTATTCTATAAATCACAAAAGGAGTGAAACTTCCCTTCTCCAGATATTTTAACAGATATTTGATGGCCAGGTAGCCGGAGATTAAGGCGGCCAAAAAACCAATAATCGCCGCCAAAAGACTAAAGCCATTAAACCAGCCGGTTATCGGTAAATCAACCAAATCTTTTGCCCTAAATATGGTCGCGCCAAGCATAATGGGCGTGGCGATTAAAAAAGAAAATTTGGCGGCGGTTTTTCTCTTAAAACCCAAGGCGATGCCGGCGGTCATGGTTGCGCCTGATCTTGAAATACCGGGGATTAAGGCCAAACTCTGGCCAAGCCCAATCAAAATCGACTGCCCATAATTCATATTTTTTAGTTTCTGCGTATGCTTCATAAAACGGTCGACTAGATAAATGACTAAACCAAAGATAGCCAGAGTTGCGGCAATTAACAAGGGCGAGCGGAGAGAGGTCTCAATCTTACCTTCAAAGGCATACCCTAAAATTGCCGCTGGAATACAGGCAATAATTATTAAAGCTAAAAGTTTATACTTTTTATCCTTAAAAATCTCAACCCAATCTCTAGCAAAAAAAGAGATGATGGCTATTAGTGTCCCAAGATGTAAAAAAACATCAAAAGAAAGTCCCGGATCCTGCCAATGAAAAAAATAGGGCAAGAGGATTAGATGGGCAGTTGAGGAGATGGGCAAGAACTCCGCAATGCCTTGGATTAAACCATAGATAATAGCTTGAAAAATCATTTCCTAAATTCTTTTAATAAATTATTCTTCACCCAACCCCCTTCTCGCTGGACCAGCCAGGCGGCGAAGATGCCAAAGATTGACCCGGCAATTATGTCTGAAGGATAATGGGCGCCGGCAGCGATTCGGGACAAACCGACGATGGCCGCCAAAATATACAAAACTACTGCCAATTTTTTATAACCGGCCATATAAAATGAAGTAGCAATGGCAAAAACAAAGATTGAATGGGATGAGGGAAAGGAGGTCGGATCAACCGTCACCGAGAGTTGTTTTACTTCGGCTGGATGGGAGACGATCGGCCGATTGCGCACAAAAACAAGATTAATCAATTGATCGACAAGAAAAGCCCATGCAAGGGAGAGCATAGTATAGATGACTGCCCTCTTGGCTTTGTGTTCTTCCTCCTCCTGACCTTTTTTGTAAACAAACCACATATAGCCAATAATGATGAAGAAGATAAAAATTAGATATTTGGCTAAAATAAAAACCATTACTTTTATCAAAAAGCTGTCTTTGATTAGACTATTGAAAAACTCAAAAATCAAAAAATCAATCTGCTGGATAGTCTCAACCATACATACTTATAATAGCATATTGTTAAGAGAAAAAAAGCTCTTATAACTACAACAAAAGCACTTTTCTAAAAGTGCTTTTGTCTTCTGTTTGGAGACTACCTCAAGGCCGGCGCCGACATTCGGATAAGCACTCTCGGGATTCCAATTGCGATTGACGTTGAGGCCATTCGCATTGAAGTTGACATCAAGCGGGGCACCGCCGTAAAAATGTTCTCTCCCATCCATATCACTGGGTCTTGAGTTTTACTCCCCGCCAAAGGCGAGGTTGTACACTCTCGGCCCTGTCCGCCCTGGGTCGTGGGAAGGGCATTTTTTGGGAGCATCCCGATTGAAACATCGGGAACCTCCGCCAGAAAAGAACAAGGAGTTTCCAAACTTTCTTCGCGCGCTTCGCCAATCCCTGCCTCGCCAGCAGGCGGGCGTAGATGGGCGAATTCTGGCGACCAAAAATTGGGATTTCGGCGACGGCAATCCGTGGACGGCCGTACATTAGCCTACTCTCATTATTAAAATAACAAAATAATCAAAAAAGGGCAAGAGCACACCCGAAGGCGACTCCTGCCCCATTGCTTACGTTTGCGAACTCAAGCCCCAAGGGCTCGAAAGAACCAAGGGCTCAAGCCACAAGCTCCAAAGGAACTCCCTCAAGGCCGGCGCCGACATGCGGATAAGCACTCCCGGGATTCCAATTGCGATTGACGTAGAGGCCATCCGCATCGAAGTAGACAACAAGCGGGGCACCGCCGCAAGGATCGGCTGTCCGCGCCGAAGTGTCAGTCCTGAACCTTTTGTCCAGAGCGGCTGCCAGAAGGTTCATCATCAGGGCGTCACTCGATACGGTCGAGACAACGAGCCCTCGCTCTTGAGCAACCGATTGCTGATGCTTCCAGCCCTTATCGGTAGTGAATTGCGGGAAGTCGACGAAGTTGACCTTCCAGGTTGGCTCTGTGACTGCGGGCACTGGGGCGAAGGGGTAATCCTTGGGTCGAGCCACGAAGTAGTTCGACCGCATCTGCTCGCGGACTTTGCCCGCAGGCAGATTGTCATGCGCCACTGCCCAAAGATCGCACTGGCCGATGAGCGAAGTCGGTATTCCGGCTACTTCCGGAAGCGCCAGCCGGAGCACCGGGGTACATTGGTAGTCGCGCTTCGAATCACTACAGAGCGCAGCCAACCGTGTCATCAGGTCGACCGTCCAGTTGTCGGGGAGCGGCACCTGCGGGCACCAATTATCAGCGAGCCCCAACGGATTCTCGCCCTTTGGCCCCCGAACTGCCTTGTCCCACTCCGCCGGGCCAAGAACGATAAGTCCTTCGATCTGACGGTAGGGGTGGGAAGGATCAGTCAAGCCCAGAATCTGATCCAAGCTCACCTGGCCTCTTGTGATCAGTTCAACCATCTGCTGGAGTTTGGTCGCCTCTACAAAGCCCGGCAAAGAAACCCACTCTCTGCACCCTTGACGAGTGCACTCCACCTGAAGTATGCCAGCGACAACTCGGGCGACAGGTTTTCCGCACCTTGAGTGCTGGATCTCCACGACCGAAGAGCCTGCAGTTCCGATGGTCTTAGCCATTCCGACCGTCTCCTCTCCTTGGCACTATATGCCGATTGGTACGAAACTACCTTTATTATACATAGAGATTAGTTATTGTAAACCCTCGAGCACCATAATATTGTTTAGGGGAAAAAGTGATATAATTAGATTGTGCGACAGGACCACCGCAGAAATGTTCGCAGAAAACACAGAAATATGAAATCTGTCAAAATAAAAAAAAGACTTATATACCGAAAATCCACTTATAAAATAAATGGGATTCTGTTTGATGT
The DNA here is from genome assembly GCA_018830605.1 of Patescibacteria group bacterium. GTDB lineage: Bacteria > Patescibacteriota > UBA1384 > JAHJRZ01 > JAHJRZ01 > JAHJRZ01. The sequence goes on from JAHJRZ010000087.1 coordinate 4,015, forward strand.
CTTCAAGGAACTGAATTACGGATTTAGAGAAAAGATTTATCAACATGCTATTTCGCAAGAATTATTAAGAAATAAAATTTCATTTAAAAGAGAAGTATATATCCCCATATACTATAAAAACCACAAAATAGGCCGATATTTTATTGATTTCCTAATAGATAATAAAATTGCCTTAGAAATTAAAGTAGCAGACAGATTTTATAGTTCTCATATTAGTCAACTTCTAAGTTACTTAAAATCAGCTAAAATAAAATTGGGCCTATTAGCAATTATTACCCCGAAAGGGATACGGATAAAAAGATTAGCTAATACTAAAAGGACTGCCGCGGAACAGCTCGCGGAATGCGCAGAATAGTTGAACCTCATTTGTATAAAGAATCCTATTCTTTCCGCGTGTTCTGCGATTCTTCTGCGGTAGTCCCTGCGAGACTTTCTGTGGTAGTATTTACCTTATATGAACAAAATATCCAAACTTATCACCGACTTCCTCGAATATCTTGAGGTGGAAAAAAACGCTTCTCAAAAAACAATTGAGAATTACGACCATTATTTAAAGCGGTTTTTAGAATTTTCAGGTGACATCTCGCTCGCCAAAATCGACTTGAATTTGATCAAAAAATACCGCTTGTTTTTAAACCGATTTCAGGATAAAAATGAGCGCGGCCTTGGCAAACAGACGCAGAGCTATCATGTAATCGCCCTGCGTGCCTTTCTCAAGTATTTGGCAAAAAATGACATCAAGACGGTGGCGGCCGAGAAGATTGAGCTGCCTAAAACCGAAAGCCGGGTTGTTACTTTTTTGGAAGAAGAAGAGGTTGATCGGCTTTTAGAAACAGCCGGCCATAAAGATAATTTAGTCGATTTAAGAAACCGAGCAATTCTCGAGACGCTCTACTCGACTGGCCTGCGCGTTTCAGAGTTAACCGGCCTTGACCGAGATAATATTAATTTGAAGAGAGGCGAGTTCTCGGTCAAAGGCAAGGGCGGCAAGACGCGGCTTGTTTTTTTAAGTGATGACGCTATTGATTGGCTGAATAAATATCTTGCCAAACGAGGCGACCCGGATCCGGCTTTATTTGTCCGAGCTGATAGAAGAAGTAAAAAAGATATTGAAAAAACGGCAGATCATTCACTCCGTCTAACCCCCAGGAGCATACAGCGAATTATTGACCAATCGGCGCGCAAAGCAGGCATCACCAAAACCGTCACGCCGCATACGCTCCGTCACAGTCTCGCGACCGAGATGCTGCGCAATGGCGCTGATATTCGCTCGGTCCAAGCCATCCTCGGCCACTCGTCAATCACGACGACTCAAATCTACACCCACATCACTGACACGCAACTGCGAGATG
>JAHJRZ010000007.1 GCA_018830605.1 Patescibacteria group bacterium
AGGGGACGGTTCTCTTTTTAAGGAGAAAATTCGCTAAATAAATATCATGGAGTAGTTATGGAGACAGAATCATCGTTTGTCCCCGAGCAAGAACGTAGCGAGCCGACGGTCGGAGATATTGTGAAAGTTTGCCAAGAAGCTCTCGGTGATGATGAGGTCGCGCAAGATTTTGATGGTCTATATATTGACGAGGCCTTGGGTCACGCCTTCTCACTGCTTATTGAAAATGACATTGATCCCGACGAGCTTTTCCGCGACAAAGGAATTATCGAAGGATGAGATCTTATATCCGTCGAGAAGGAATGAGATAGAGAACGTTTCTGGTTTTAAGGATTAAAGTAAGTATTATAATAAGGAGTAAAATATGACGAGACGAAAATTAGATGAAGAAAATGTGAGGAAGTTAACCAAAGTTGGCGGGACCTCTTTAGCCGTAACCCTGCCTAAAGCAATAACTAAGAAATTAGGTTGGAAAGAACGCCAAAAAGTCGTCGTCACCCTCTCCGGCAAAAATATCATCATCAAAGATTGGAAAAATTAACCCCCCTAAATCAAATAAGGCGACAATCTTGCGATTGTCTCCCTATTCGTATAAGTAGAGAAAAAGTAGATGTAAGTATTATAATATGTATTATAATAAGGTGTTTTTGATTTTGTGCTCTTGCGAGGTTGTCTCGTTCGTTGTTTTTTAACCTTATCAGTGGTAAGATTGGCCTAAGATGAAAAAGAAAAAATTAGTCTTAATTGACGGTCATGCGATCATTCATCGCGCTTTTCATGCTATCCCAAGCTTAACCACACCTAAAGGAGAGCTGGTAAATGGTGTTTATGGTTTCTCCTTAATTTTGTTAAATGTTTTAAAAAAAATAAAACCGACTCACCTCGTGGTCGCTTTGGATGTTGGCGGCGAGACGGTGAGACACAGAGAGTATAAGGAATACAAAGCGCACCGCGTTAAAGCGCCAGAGGAATTGCATAATCAAGTCCCGAGAATTAAAGAGGTCTTGGCTGCTTTTAATATTCCGGTATTTTTAAAAAAAGGTTATGAAGCAGATGACATTATTGGCACGCTCTCTTGCCAGGCAGAAAAATACAAGAATTTAGAGACGATTATTGTCACCGGAGATTTAGACACTCTGCAGCTCGTCTCTCCTCAAACCAAGGTTTTTACCATGCGCCGGGGCCTGACCGATACGATTATTTATGATGAGAAATCAGTACAGGAGCGCTTTGGCTTTGGACCAGAAAAAATGGTTGATTTTAAGGGTTTGGCCGGCGATCCCTCGGATAATATCCCCGGAGTCAAAGGCATTGGCGAAAAAACAGCCACGGATTTGATTAAAAAATATAGAAGTATTGAAGAAATTTATAAAGCGCTTGGAGCGGCTAAGCTTAACATTTCCCCGCGCTATCAAGAAATACTTCTCGAGCAAAAGGATGAGGCGTTTCTCTCGAAAAAATTAGCCACGATTTTAGTTGATTTGGACGTCTCGCTTGATTTGAAAAAAGCCGAACTCCATGATTATGAGAGGACAAAAGTCTTAAAATTATTCCAAGAGCTTGGTTTTAGATCGTTAATTTCAAAGTTGCCCCTGGCCAAAAAAGACAGGGAGTCAGGCCAGGAGTCACTCTTTGGCAGCGAGTCGGCTCAAAAAACAGAAAAGCAGGGTAATTACTATCTAGTTGATAACCGCCAAAAATTTGAAAATCTCTATAAAAAAATAAAATTAGCTAAGTATTTTGTTTTTGACACCGAGACGGACACGCTCGGCGGCAAGTTGATTGGCATTTCTTTTTCATTCAAAGAAAAAGAGGCCTATTATCTTTCTTTATTAAATAAAGAGAGTAATTACTATTTAAAAAAATTAAAGCCGATCTTTGAGAGTAATATTTATAAAAAAATAGGCCATAATTTAAAGTATGACTGTTTGATCTTGTCAAAAAATAAAATTAGAGTTTCGGGTTTAAAATTTGATACCATGCTCGCCGCTTATATTTTGCATCCTGGCAAACGTAATTACAGTTTAGAGAGCTTGGCTTTTATTGATTTAGGTCTTGAGAAGACGGCTATTGAAGAATTAATCGGCCGAAAAGGAGAGAAAAAATTAGACAGAGCCCCGCTCAAAGCAGTCAGCAATTATTCCTGCGAAGACGCGGACCTTACTCTGCGCCTCTATAATTTATATCGTCCTCGTCTGAAAAAACGGCTCAAAAAAATCTTTTATTCATTAGAGATGCCTTTAATTATTGTTTTATCTCAAATGGAAGAGAACGGAATTAAGCTGGACTCTCAATTTTTAAAAAAGATGTCCCGCAAAATTAGCCAAGAGATTAATCTGCTTAAAGAGAAAATCTATAAATTAGCTGGATCAAGGTTTAATATTAATTCCACTCAGCAATTACGTCAGGTTTTGTTTGAAAAATTAAAGATCGCCGCCTTAGAGGTAAAAAAAACAAAGACCGGGCTTTCCACGGCCGCTTCTGAGCTTGAAAAAATCAGAGAGAGGCACAAGATAATTGATTTAATCGTCAAATACAGAGAGATCACTAAGCTTAAAAATACTTATCTCGACGCTCTGCCAAAATTAGTCGCAAGCGATGGCCGCATCCATACTTCTTTCAACCAAACGATTACTGCGACCGGCCGTCTCTCGTCGTCAAATCCCAATCTGCAGAATATTCCTATCCGGACGGAGTTGGGCAATAAAATTAGGCAGGCCTTTATAGTTGAAAGGGGATCTAAACTTTTAGCTTTTGATTATTCGCAGATTGAGCTTCGCGTCGTGGCTCATTTGGCAGGCGACTCAAAGATGATCTCTGCTTTTAAAAAAGGCGAGGATATCCATGCGGCGACCGCCAGCTGGCTGTTTAATAAACCCATCAAAAAAATCACCAAATTCGAGCGGCGCGAGGCCAAGACTGTTAATTTTGGCGTTTTGTACGGTATCAGCTCTTATGGCTTGTCCCAAGGGGCGAAGATGGAACGGGCAGAGGCAGCTGAATTTATTGATAATTACTTTAAGACATTTAAAGGAGTCAAAAAATATTTAGATGAAACAAAAGAAATGGCCAAAAGACTCGGATATGTTGAAACGATATTTGGTCGTCGTCGTTATATTCCTGAAATAAATTCCAATGTCTATGATATTGCGATGGCGGCAGAAAGAATGGCGATTAATATGCCAGTTCAAGGAACAGCAGCTGATATCATCAAACT
>JAHJRZ010000008.1 GCA_018830605.1 Patescibacteria group bacterium
ATGACGCCTAACGAGGGGACGGTTCTCAACAACAGGTTAAAATTTACTAAATTTCTTCCAATCCCCATCGGTGGTAGAGAAAAATCAATGTAAGTATTAAAATAAGGAGTTGGGGAGAAAAGCGGGAAAAGATTTGATAAAATGAAAATTGAGATTGATCAGAGCGTAAAAGATGTATTAAAAATAAAAAAAAACCGGTGAACAGAAGGTTAAAGTCATTGACGGGAAAACCTCTAAAAATCTGCGAGTTGATTTAGAGATGATTAATATCCAAAAAAATAAGACCATAAAGAGATATTTTATAGTAAATTAATAAGTATGTTCTCCCTCCCCTGGGCCTTTGACCATATTCATACTGGGTATTAACAAAAAAACAAAAAATGAAGAAAAAACAAGATAGAACAACCTATTTCTTTGTGGATGAGGCGGGGGATCCAACTTTTTACAATCGCAAAAAGGAATATATTGTCGGCAAAAAAGGATGTTCAAAAACCTTGATTTTAGGATTTTTTAAAACCGAAGAGCCAAAAATAATCAGAAAAAAACTTGCGGGGCTAAGAAAAGAAATAATAAAAGATCCTTATTTTAAAAATGTTCCCTCAATAAAAAATAGAACATCAAAGATATTTCACGCCACCGATGATCTCCCTGAGGTTAGGGAAAGAGTTTATAAATTAATAAACGAATTGCCTGTTAAGTCAGAATTTATGGTCGCCAGAAAAATTGAAAAGATTTTTAATACAAAACACGAATCAAGCGAAAATATTTTTTATGATGATTTAATCATCAAATTATTTCAAAACCAACTTCACAAAACAAGTAGAAATATAATTTATTTTGCTGTTCGCGGCAATCGTGCTAGGCAATTACCGCTCGAAGAAGCAATTAAAACGGCGATTAATAGTTTTGAGGCAAAATGGAAAACCGGAGTTGGATCAGAGATTAAAATCTATTGAGATAAATAAAATAAGCCCTCTGTGACTAGTTCCTTTCGGAAGCACGGCTCGACGCCGAATATCATTACAGAGGACTTAAAATCAGTCTAATTGTAACAAAAAAATTACGAAAAATCAATATAACAATTGTGGATAACTATGCAAGAAATGTTCTCAATTCTAACACAAAAAACTTGATATTTTATCCCCTAACAAGGTATGATTTAAGTAGAGGGTTTTAGTTATAATTTTTACTTTTTATTTTTTAATTTTTACTTTGAAATATGGACCAAGTAGAAGAGATAAAAAGCCGCGTTGATATTGTTGACCTGGTCAGTTCTTATTTGGAATTAAAGAAAGCCGGAGTTAATTATAAAGCGCTCTGCCCTTTTCATAATGAGAAGACCCCTTCTTTTATGGTTAATCAAGATCGGGGAATCTTCAAATGTTTTGGCTGTAATGAATCAGGCGACATCTTTACTTTCATTGAGAAGATGGAAGGGGTTGATTTCCCCGAAGCCTTAAAAATTTTAGCGGAAAAAGCCGGAGTCAGATTGGAGAGAATTGAGAAGAAATTTTACGATCAAAAAAGAAATCTTTATGAGATTAATAATCAGGCGAGCGAGGTCTTTCATCATCTTTTGACCAAGAGTAAGCTCGGCCTTCAAGCGCGAAAGTATCTTTTAGCTCGGGGGGTCAAAAAAGAAACGATTGATCAGTTTAAGCTTGGGTACGCGCCTAAGAATTTTGAATTTTTATCCCGTTATCTGCTCAAAAAAGGATTTAAAGAGAGTGAGCTTGTTCTTTCTGGTCTTTGCCTGCGCCGCGAGCGGATTATTCAAGATAGATTCCCTCTTTTTGATAGATTTCGCGGCCGCGTAATGTTTCCTCTTTATAATCCAGCAGGCAATGTGATAGCTTTTTCCGGCCGTCTGCTTAAAGAAGAGGAGGGTGTCGGTAAGTACATTAATTCTCCGGAGACGCCGATCTTTTCCAAGTCAAGATCGCTCTTTGCGCTTGATAAAGCCAAGACTGGTATCAGAAAAATAGGCGCGGTTATTTTAGTTGAGGGCCAGATGGATGTTGTTTTATCGCATCAGCATGGCTTTGAAAATACAGTTGCTTCTTCTGGCACCGCCATTACTCTCGAGCAGGTCAAAATTTTACGCCGTTTAACTAATCGTTTTCTTTTCGCTTTTGACGCAGATGAGGCCGGCGCAGAAGCGACCAAAAAAGGAGTGAGATTAGTCTTAGCAGAGGGCGGTGATATTTTGGTTATCAATACGCCTAAGGGATTTAAGGATGCGGCTGAAGCAATCAATCAAGACCCTTCTCTCTGGCAGGAAGCGATTAAAAAGGCCGAGCCGTATCTTGATTATTTAGAGAAGAAGACTCTGGCGCGATTTAATCGAAGTCTGTCTCCGGAGGACAAACGGGATATTGCGCTTGAGATTCTGCCGGAGATTGCGAGCATCAGCGACCCGATCGTGGCTGGGGATTATATTAGTCGTTTGGCGGCGAGGCTTGAGACCCAAGAAAAATATCTTTATGAAGCGATGGGAAGATTAAAACAGCTACCAGCTACCAGCTACCAGCTACCAGCGGAAAGTCTCGCGAAGCGAGATCTGGCTCCGCCAGACAGGAAGCCGGAAGCTGGCAGCAGTTCAATCGAGAATCATCTATTGGGTTTGCTCTTGGTCTTCCCAGATTATTTTGATTCAATTAAAAATTTTTTAAGCGAGTCGGATTTTAATCTTAAAAAAACCGGCTCAATTTACAAAAAGCTAAAAAAAGGGTATGCTCTTAAAAGGAAATTTAATTTGGAGAAGTTTGTGGCAAGCTTAAATCCAAGGGAGCGAGATTTAATTAATCTTTTAGTTTTAGAGGTTGAGAATGAATATAATGGAGAAGATGAAGAGATCGCCGGTGAAGAAATTTTTTCTTTGATTGAACGGATAAAAAAAGGCAAAAAGGAAGAATTGTCAAAAGATTTTGAGGGGAAGATAAAAAAAGCGGAAAAATCCGGTGATCAGGAAAAAATCAAGAAGTTAGTTCGGGAGTTTCAGGAGAAAGTAATAAGTAGTAATTAATAATTTATGGAAGAGATAGAAATAAAACTGCCTCCCTATTTGCAAGGATTAGTGGAGAAGGGAAAGATCCACAGCTTTGTTTCTTATGCGGAGATTCTGCAAAAAATTCCTAATCCTGAATCAAAGCAAAAATTACTTGATGATTTATTTCATGTTCTTTTTGAATTAGGAATTGAGGTGGTTGACGCCAAAATTGAGGAGGAGCTGACACAGGATTTAGATCTGCCTGAAGGTGAAGGGAGTGAGCTCTCTTCAATTAAGATGGCTGATATTGAAGATTTTGCTGATGATTCGGTGCGAATGTATCTGCGGGAGATCGGCAGAATCGCGTTATTAAAGCCCAAAGAAGAAGTGGATCTTGCTAAACGTGTTGACCGGGGCGATCAGGTTGCCAGAAGAAAATTGGCTGAAGCCAACCTTCGGTTGGTCGTTTCGATTGCCAAAAAATATATCGGCCGCGGGCTCTCGCTTCTGGATTTGATCCAAGAGGGGAACACGGGTCTGCTTCGCGCGGTGGAAAAATTTGATTACCGCCGGGGATATAAATTTTCAACCTATGCTACCTGGTGGATTAGGCAGGCGGTCACCCGGGCTATTGCGGACCAGGCTCGCACCATTCGCATCCCTGTGCACATGGTCGAGACGATCAATAAATTAATCCGCACCCAGCGCCAGTTAGTTCAAGATTTAGGCCGTGAGCCCTTACCCGAGGAGATTGCGGCGGAGATGAATATTGAGGTTGACAAAATTGAGCATATTATTAAAATTTCCCAAGAGACGGTTTCTTTGGAAGCGCCGGTGGGCGAAGAAGAAGATTCGCGGCTGGGTGATTTTATTGAAGATAAACAATCAAAATCACCAGAAGATTCAGCCACTTATGAATTATTGCGCGGTCATATTTCAGAGATTTTAAAAAAGCTCGCTCCGCGCGAGCAGAAGATATTAAAACTGCGTTTTGGTTTGGAAGATGGACAAGGTCATACTCTTGAGGAGGTCGGCCAGGAGTTTGGCGTCACCCGCGAGCGCATCCGCCAGATTGAAGCCAAGGCGCTCGAAAAACTGCGCGTTTTGCGCGAGCACATCAAGATGCAGGATTATTTGAAATGAAGCCGCGGGCTCTAGAGATTTTCGTTGATGCCGGAGGCGATTTCTTTAAGGAAACGCACGACTCGAGTCGTGGGATCGACACTAGTTTGGTTCCAGGCCCAGTCAACCGTCGCCAGAAAGCCGGTGCTTTGCGTTTTCTTGGCAATATCCCGGGCATGCAGGTATTCAGCGTTGGTCCAGCCGGTGAATCCGCCATGAGTCTCAACCACTTGGGCAAAATAAGCCAAAATTTCAGTATAAGCCTCAATAATTGTCTTTTTGTTGGCTTTAGCCTCATCTGATTCTTTGTTTGATTTCTTCAAGTCCTCGTTTTCCTGGGTTAGGTCGGCGATTTGTTTTTCCAAGCCAGCCTTGTCTTTATTTGATTGATCAAGCTGTTGTTGTTTTTCCTGATTTGTCTGATTTAATTTTTTGTAGCTGTCATTCTTTTGCCAGTAAAGATAACCCAAAGCCCCCGCTCCTAAGAAAAAAACTATTGTTAAGATAACAAACAGGGTCAGAGGCCATTTTTTTGGTTTGGGCGTGGTAGCCGGCTCCAAGGGATTTGGAGTTTCATTCACAGAGATTGTTTCCATAAATCCTCCTTGAATTCTATTATAACATTAGTTCTATTGTATAATAATAGACGTATGAGGAAAAAAGGGAAAATTTTGGCCATTTTCATTTTAGTTCTTGTTTTGACGATTTTTTCAACTCTTTTTTATCAAATAAAAAAGGCCGAAGCGGCTTTGACTGAATTACGCCTGACTGATTTGCCGATCAAGGTTGCTAAAGAAGCAGGATTGGATTTGACGGTCACCGCTTACGAAG